>MUIA01000261.1 GCA_002084115.1 Oceanospirillales bacterium LUC14_002_19_P2
CGCGGTTAAGCCCTTGCCATTCGCTAGTAGTTATCATCTACTCACAACATGGTTTTCGATGGTGATCTTCCTACAGAGGACTTTCACCTCATTAGTTCATGCCCATGCCGGGCGTACACAAACCGTATGCAGGACGCCCGCGATCAACGATTGTTGACCGCCGGCGCCATCCAATCAAATACCATTGATTTCGACCATTCAGCCACCAGTTCAAAATGGGGAACCAGTACCGAATCACGCCACCACGCATCCTGCTGGACCGGCAGGTAGGAGGCTATTCCCACCAGAGTAACCACCAGCAAGCCACCGCGCAGTGCGCCAAACACCATACCCAGGGAGCGATCCGTCCCGGTCAGGCCGGAAAATTCCACCAGCTTGCCAATCAGGGTATTGATAATGCCGCCCGTAATGAGGGTCAAAATGAAGAGAATGGCGGCAGCGACAATGACGCGGAGTGAGGGCGTTTCAATATAATTCGCAAATAAAAGCGACAGGGAGCCACTGAATAACCAGGCAATGATCACCGCCGCAATCCAGGTCAGCAGCGACAACACTTCCCTGAAAAAACCCCGGCGAAGGCTGATCAGGCTGGAAATGACCGTAATCCCTACAATAACCCAGTCAACCCAGGTAAGCGCCATAACAAAGATCCTGTCGGGCAAAAACACCGCACAGGCCACCAAGCCCGATTGTGACCATTGCTGAAAGAGTGTGAATTACACTACAGGGTGGAAGATTTACCCTGTACCGCATGGCAAGGGATTCTAACAAAGAGACAAGAGTGAATATAGAGACTCGGCCCGCGATAAGCCCTTATAGCACGATCACGGGCGATACCTGACAACCAGGCCTTCCAGTTCATACCCTTTATCAAGTTCACTCAGCAGGGTTTCTGCCTTATTACGAACCAGTTCAGGGCCGACATAGACACGTACCACGGATTTCCCGTCGGACAAAGTCACTGTGCGCAAATAGGCCCGGTAGCCATCCTTACGGAGCCGATCCCTCAATGCTAGTGCGTTTTCCTTTTGCACAAACGCGGCCAGCTGCAACGTCCAGCTGACAGGAATGTGATCAGCACCCAGCTCGGGGACGGCATTATCTTTCGTCGCCAACTCTTCATCATCCACTGGCTCTTCAGGCAGAGCGGGTAACGGCCTGTCAATCTCGGCGACATAAACCGGGACTTCCGGCACGGGTAATGCCGGCGGTATCAGGGCAGCTTCATCATCCCGGAATACGGCATCATCAAACAGCAACGGGTAAAGCAGCAGACCTGCTGCGATCAGCACCGCTGCACCGGTGATACGTTGTTTCTTAGCCAGTTCCATGGTTGCCGCCAGTCTCATTGAGCAAACCCGGCTATTGTAACCGGTTTATTGCACAACATTGGAGTCTGTCATTCATACTGCGCTTGACGTTACCGATCCTGCAGGTGCCGAAGACTTTCTGAAACCGTATGGAACGAACCGAATACCACAACCGTATTGGTTTCATCATCGACTTCAAGCGCCGCATCTAAGGCATCGGCCACATTTTCATGACATTGAACCCGTTGCCCACGACTGATCAGGTGGTCTGCCAGTGTTTCTGCGGGTAGTGCCCTCGGTCCATAACCGACAGCCGCGACATGCCATTCGTTGAAAACATCATCAAATCCATTCACGACACTACCAAAATCCTTGTCGTCCAATATAGCCAGTACGGCTGAAAGACGTTGCTCAGACATCAGCGTCTTCAGACGCTCGGCGAGATACTGTGCCGCCTGGGGGTTATGAGCAACATCCACGATGACAGTCACCTCCCGGCCATCCTGACGGCGAACCTGAAGCTTCTGCATGCGCCCGGCAACGGCTACTTTAGTCAACCCCGCATTAATCGCAGAGACAGATATTGGATACGGCAACAGCTGAATCGCCTCAAGGGCGCAAGCCACGCTGGTCAGCGGCAGCTCAGGTTCAACCAGGCCAGACAAAGTCACCTTCTCACTCGCAGAGCCCGTTCCTCGGAAGATTAATCCTTTATTGCTTCGTTCAATGGCAAAATCATTTTCCCGCAGAAAGGGTTTCGCCCCAATGTTATCAATCACTGACAGCAGGCTTTGAGGGACGGGAAAGTCACCAAACAACGCCGGTTTCTCACGCCGATAAATACCCGCTTTCTCTGCGGCAATCGTCTCAATGTCGTTGCCCAGCCACTGCTGATGATCAAGTGCAACGGTGGTAACAATGGCAACATCAGGCTCAATGATATTGACGGCATCCAGCCTGCCACCCAAGCCAACCTCTAACAAAAGAACATCCAAGTCGATTTTGCTGAAAATGACCAGAGCAGCCAGAGTAGCAAACTCAAAATACGTCAGGAATGTATCGTCCCGCGCAGCATTGACCTGCTCAAAGGCCTCGCAAAGCTGCTGATCGGAAACCATTTCCCCCTTGATTCGGACTCTTTCATTGAAACGCAATAGATGAGGCGACGTGTAGGCTCCAACAGTCAAACCACCTTCGCTCAACATGGCATCCAGCAAGGCAACCGTACTGCCCTTGCCATTGGTACCCGCCACTGTAATCACCGTGGGCGCCAGCTTTTCTGGCAACAATCGCCTAGCTACTTCACCAATGCGGTCGAGCCCCAGTACCATATCATGCTCGGGGCGCTGCGCTTCCAACCATGACAACCAGTCAGCAAGTGAATCAAATGACATACGGCATTCCCAGCACTAAAAAATCGAATGAAAGAGAGGCAGGAAACAAGCGTTCGTGAGGAAAAAGCCTGTGGCACAAGATGCCACAGGCCAATGATTCAGCTATCGAAAGCGGCATCCTGCTCAGGATCTAGCGCTGTTCCAACAACCACCTCCCCTGATTGATGGCGCATCATACGCGATAACATCCGGGCAATCGTTGGCTTCATATCATGACGGTGGACGATTTTATCAATCGCGCCATGCTCCAACAGGAATTCACTGCGCTGAAAGCCTTCCGGCAGTTTCTCGCGCACGGTTTGCTCAATCACACGAGGGCCGGCAAATCCCACCAGTGCCTTGGGTTCCGCCAGGTTAATATCGCCCAGCATGGCAAGACTGGCTGAAACACCGCCATAAACGGGATCAGTCAACACAGAAATAAACGGGATACCCGCCTGCTTCATACGCTCCAGCACGGCACTGGTTCTTGCCATCTGCATCAGAGAGAACAACGCTTCCTGCATCCGGGCGCCGCCACTGGCAGAAAAGCAGACCAGCGGGATATTATGCGCCAGGCAGTATTCCCCTGCCCTGACGAACTTCTCTCCCACAACCGCACCCATGGAGCCGCCCATAAAGGCAAACTCAAACGCTACAGCAACTATTGGAACTTCATTGACCGTGCCCCGGAAACAGATAGCCGCGTCTTTCTCACCGGTCGCCTTCTGCGCCTGGGCCAGGCGATCCTTGTACTTTTTGCTGTCACGGAACTTCAACCGGTCTTCCGGCTCCATCTCGGCGAACATTTCCAGACGACCCTCGGAATCATCCAGAAAACGCTCCAGACGCACCCGCGCAGAGATGCGCATATGGTGGTCACATTTTGGGCATACATCCTGGTTACGTTCCAGCTCGGGGCGATAAAGAATGGCCTCACATTTGACGCACTTCTTCCACAACCCTTCAGGCACATTACTTTTTCCCGTCTTTTTTGCATCCATACGGGAGAGAGATGGAATCAACTTGTCTAGCCAGTTGCTCATAGACCTTTCCTGTAAGCCCGTGCCTGTCCTTCGCTGGTTGACCGGCATCGGCATCGATGCCGGTTGTTCAGGGAAAACAGGTTAGCAGGCATCCATTCTGCTGCGCATTTCCGCCAGCTGCTGTTTTACGGCCTTGCCGCCTAACGCCGGCGTTGCTTCTGCAGTGAGTTTTTTAACCAGCGCGGTGCCGACAATCACACCATCAGCCACCTGACTGATGGCCGCAGCCGTATCACCATTATGAATACCGAAACCCACACACACAGGGAGTTTCGTCATTGTCTTGATGTGCGCGACACGTTCGCGGACACCGTCCACATCCAACGTTGCCGCACCGGTTACCCCTTTCAAAGAGACATAGTAGACATACCCACTGGCCGCCTCACAAATATGGCGGATGCGTTCATCAGGCGTTGTTGGTGCGAGCAGATAAATCGCATCCAACTCATGGCGACCCAGCGCTTTCAACAGCTCCGCGGAATGCTCCGGCGGACTGTCCACCACCAGTAAGCCATCAACACCCGCCTCGGCTGCGGCCTGGGCAAACTGCTCATAGCCCATGATCTCGACCGGGTTCAGGTATGTCATCAATGCAACCGGTGTATCATTATCGGTTTTACGAAATTCGGAAACCATTGCCAGAACGTCAGCAAGTGTAACGCCCTGTGACACACCGCGCTCATGAGCTGCCTGGATGACCGGACCATCAGCCCCGGGATCAGAAAACGGCACCCCCAATTCAATGACATCAGCACCTGCCGCCGCCATTTCAAGCATCAGATTGACTGTATAGTCTTTTTGCGGATCACCTGCGGTAATGTAGGGGATCAGCGCCTTGCGTCCCTCACCCTCAAGACGGGCAAAGCATGCCTTGATACGACTCATAATCACTGTCCCCTCTTACAGCTCGATGCCGTCAATTTCTGCAACGGTATGGATATCCTTGTCCCCACGTCCGGACAGGTTCACGAGAATGCTCTGTTCCGGCGACATCGCAGGTGCCAACTTTTTCACCCAGGCCAACGCATGGCTGCTCTCCAGGGCAGGCATAATGCCCTCATAGCGGGTCAGGTCACGGAATGCCGACAAAGCCTCATCATCATTGACGTGAACATATTCAGCCCGGGCAGATTCTTTTAACCAGGCGTGTTCCGGCCCTACACCAGGGTAATCCAGCCCGGCGGAAACCGAATGGCTTTCAATAATCTGACCCGCATCATCAGACATGATGTAGGTCCGATTGCCGTGAAGAACACCGCGACGTCCAGCGCTCAGACGAGCCGCATGACGACCGGATTCAATGCCTTCACCGCCGGCTTCTACGCCGTAAATTTTGATGTCAGTGTCATCAATGAACGGATGGAAAAGCCCCATCGCATTGGAACCACCACCTACGCAGGCCACCAGCGCATCAGGCAACCTGCCTGTCATATCCAAACACTGTTTCCTGGCTTCACGCCCAATAATGCTCTGGAAAGTGCGCACCATTTTAGGATAAGGATGAGGACCAACCACCGTACCCAGAAGATAGAACGTATTATCGATGTTGGTGACCCAATCACGCATGGCTTCGTTGATCGCATCTTTCAGGGTCTTGGCGCCCGCCTCTACCGGCACAACCTCAGCCCCGAGCAGTTTCATGCGATACACATTGAGCGCCTGTCGCCGTACATCTTCAGCGCCCATATAAACCACACATTCCAGACCCAGCCGGGCTGCGACGGTTGCCGTCGCAACACCATGCTGACCGGCACCGGTTTCGGCGATTATCCGGGTCTTGCCCATCCGCCGCGCCAGCAGCGCCTGACCAATGGCATGATTGATCTTGTGAGCACCGGTATGGTTAAGGTCCTCACGCTTGAGATAGATCTGCGCGCCACCCAGAAGATCCGACCATCGTTCAGCATGATAGAGTGGTGAAGGACGCCCGACATAATGGGCGAAATCCTTGTCCATTTCTTCCAGGAACGCGGGATCCTTGATATAGGTTTCAAAGGCTTCTTCCAGCTCCTGTACGGCAGGAATCAGGGTTTCGGGGGAAAAACGTCCACCGAACGGGCCAAAGTAGCCCCGCTGATCCGGCATGCTGTAACGGGTTTTCTCAGTCTCCAGAGACATTATCTACCTCTCTCATGAATGCCCTGATAAGGGCTGCATCCTTAACGCCTTTTTCACACTCAACACCACTGCTCACATCCACACACCAGGGTTTCACCTGGGTGATGGCCTCACCGATATTGTCAGGCCCCAATCCTCCGGCCAGCATAACCGAGCAGTTCAGTCCTTCAGGGATCAAATCCCAGTCACACAATTCACCGGTTCCACCGAATGCATCAGGATTGTAGCTGTCGACCAGGAATGCGCTGGCACCGGGCCAGGCATCACTCACTGCGGCATAATCCTCACCCTGACGCAGACGAAGTGCCTTGATATAGGGCAATCCCCACTGCCGACAGAAGTCATCGTTTTCATCACCATGAAACTGAATAGCATCGAGCGGAACGCGAGCCAGCACTTCGTCCAGCCAGGCCGCCGTCGGGTTAACAAACACCCCGACAATGGAGACTTTCCCTTTTACTTCAGCCGCAATTCGACTTGCCACCTCAGGGGTTACGGCGCGAGGACTGGGTGCATAGAACATAAGCCCAATGGCATCTGCACCGGCTTCCACCGCCACATTGGCCATCTCAGGATTCCGCAAACCACATATCTTGACGCGAGAACGCCCATTTTGCGTTGAACATGTCTGGAAAGTGTCTGCGTCAAATAACATGCGGAACCCTGAGCAATTCTTTTACAGGTTTAACAATGGTGCGATAAAACCAGGCCCCAAGGGGTCTTCTGGCAGGTTAAATTCCACCGGATAAATGACATTAACAAAATAAAGACCATAGGGTGGTGCGGTCACTCCGCCCATTCTTCTGTCCCTGGCCTCCAGCACCTCTCTCGCCCAGACCGGCTCTCGTTTACCAGAACCGATGGCCATCAAAACACCGGCAATATTGCGCACCATATGGTGCAGAAACGCATTGGCCTGAACATCAATCACCAACAGATCGCCAAAACGTTTAACACTAAGACTGGTAATTTCCCGCACCGGGTTCTTAGCCTGGCACTGAACGGCGCGGTAGGACGTAAAATCATGTTCGCCGATCAGATAACGGGCCGCCTCAACCATTCGCCGCTCATCCAGAGGACGGTAATTCCAGGTCACGCCCTTGGGCAATATCGTCGGCCTGACGGGGGTATTGTATATCACGTAACGATAGCGCCTGGCCAGCGCTGAAAAACGGGCATGAAAATCAGTACTGACCGGCCGTACCCAGCGCAGGGCAATACTGTCCGGCAAATGGGTATTCGCACCGAAAACCCAGCTGCGTTCGGTACGGTCAGCCGGGGAGTCAAAATGGATAATCTGTCTGCAACCATGGACGCCGGCATCGGTCCTGCCTGCACACACCACGGAGACAGGATGGTTTGCAACAAAACCCAACGCCGCTTCAACATGCTGCTGCACTGTCGGAAGCCCTGACTTCAGGGATTGCCAACCGTGATACCCGGCACCGTCATATTCCACACAGGCCGCATAACGCTGGCCATCACTCGTTACGTCCAAAACTGATCTCATCAATGGTTATACCAATCGACTTTTCTAACTACTGCATAAGTGCCCACTGGCGAGAGCATAAACTGAACAACCGTCCAGCCTCGCTACACAGTTTATTCCAGGCATTGCAGCAACAATCCACAATATCCTCG
>MUIA01000199.1 GCA_002084115.1 Oceanospirillales bacterium LUC14_002_19_P2
ATATGACTCATTACCTCGCTTGGCGGCGCGCTCTAACAGAGCGTCATAGGCTGACGACTGCACGCATGTTCGAGAAAATCATTGGACATTGGTGCTAGCAACCACAAGGGGTAACTTAGCCTCCGGGCTAGATTCCAGAGCCTGTTGGCATGATCGATAGTCCCATTAATGACATGAATACCCTCAAGCGACACCGCCCGGTCTTTATCATCTGCAGCGGCGCCATCGCAGAATGGCTGGAATTCTCCGCCTACCTGTATCTGGCACCACGACTGGCGCAGCTGTTCTTTCCGGAGCAATCGCCGTCAGCCGCCATGGTGTCGGTATTTGGCCTGTTTGCCATTGCCTATGTGACACGTCCTCTGGGCGGATTTCTGTTTGGCTACCTAGGGGATCGTTATGGCCGTCGCCTGACGCTGACCCTGTCCGTCCTGATCATGGCCATCGCAACAACCGGCATCGGCCTGCTCCCCATCTGGCACAGTATCGGATTAATGGCACCGGCGCTGTTGCTGCTCTGTCGCGTGTTACAAGGGGTCGCTATCGCCGGAGAGTTCACCAATGCGGCGGTTTTCATGATTGAGCAGGGACGCGGCAATCCATGTCTGGCGGGCTCCTGGGCTAACTGGGGGGCAAACCTGGGCGTCGCCCTTGGCGCACTGGTCACCGCTCTGGTCAGCCTGCCCATTATGCCGGATTGGGCGTGGCGCATTCCTTTCCTGCTCAGCTGTGTGACCAGCCTGCTGGCGCTCGTGATCAGGCGACGCTTATAGGAATCGCCGGTATTTGATGCGACGAAAGCCCAGTCTCTCACCCCGGTTACCGTGCTCCGAGAACTGATCATCCAGCATAAACGCAGCAGTCTGGCCGTTATTCTGATAAGTGCCTGTGCTGGCGTTACCCTGTATGTCGGCAACATGTTCTGGTGCAGTTATGTTGCCAATCAGGGCTACTTCAGCCCCAGTCAGGCGAATGTGATTGCGTCACTGGATATGGGAATTGAATTCATCGCACTGCCGTTGATGGCAATACTGGCTTATCGTATCGGCATCCGAAAAGTCATGGCGGCAGGTTTACTGATAACAGCGGTTGGCGCAGGATTGAATTTTTACCTGGCAGAACAAGGGAGCGTAATGACCAGCATGCTCACAATGACGGTGTTCGCTCTCGGCATCGCCATATTTGAAGCGCCCATGTTCAAGTTTCTGTTTGATTTTTTCCCGGCACGGATTCGTTGTACCGGTATTGCGCTGGCCTGGGCCGTTGGCGGCGTGTTTTCCAGCGTTTCCCCTGTCCTCGCACAGAGGATCAGCGACCACTATGGCTGGCTTGGGGGCGTCTTATGCATATTACTGGTTTGCACCTGTGCACTGCTTGCGCTATCGATTCAGGCAAGGTTGCCTAAAACGCAGAGCACCATGGCAATCGATATTGCATCACCCTGAAAATCAGCTATACCACACCTGCAACCGCCCACAACACATACCACCATGACGGATTATCACGTGACTGAGCACCACCCTCGCCTTGGGGTTGAGGTCTGTAAGGATAACAACCTCAAGCATCTCAACGATGACCAGCGACGAGAGCTGAGGCATGCCCTCTGGCAGCATGGTGTGATTGTTGTCCGGAATCAGCATCTGACAGCCCATGAGCTTGAGTGCTTTGCGCGAGCGACGTTCGGGGATCAAATACTGGGAGGGCCTATCAATCATCGTCTGCCACAGGCACTTCAGAACGAACATGTTGCAATACTGTGCAACCCGGAAGGCCCGGTGGAAAAACCTGTTGAGCATGTCGCCTGTCAATGGCATCACGACAAGGATGCACTACCCCGGATGGATGGGCTGCCGATGAATGCGCTGTATGTGGTTATGCTTCACGTCCATGATATTCCGGATAAAGGGCTGGATGGCCGTTTCCACGCCACGGAGTTTCTTGACCAACTGGAAGCCTGGCGCAAACTCAGCACCGAGCGCAAAGCAGAGCTTGAACCGATTCATTTACTCCACCAACCACCGGCTTTCAATCTATCCAGTAAACCGTTACCCACCAAGTCGCACCCCTTAGTGAGCGAGCACGAACTCATTGCCCGTAAAGGACTCTACATGGGGTCTGATACCTCAATCCCCACCGGCATGGAAAACGATCCGGTTGCAGCCCACGCATTCTGGCATACCCTTCTCGATGAAATTCTGGCGCTTTGTCAGGTATACAGTCACCGATGGCAAACGGGCGATGTCGTGTTATGGGATAATTCCCAGGTGATGCACTTCGGCAAACCCTATGATGCCATGCACTGTCGCCGCACAGGTCTCAGGCTGGGGGTTATTGCCCGTGAGGAAGCCAGTCTTCGTAACGACGCCGTAGCAAAACAACACACCTGACCCAAACCGAAACAACCACGCAGCACGGCATGACAATCACGAAAACAACCTTGCTGTAATGCCTATTTCATCCAGCCAATGCACGCATTCTGCCATGGGTTTTATGCTGTAATTATGGATTGACAGACGTCGTGTGATAATTTCTTATCGCGCGTCTTTTTTTATACGCCAGTTTTTCATGCTGGCACTCTGATTGAATGAACATCCGAAATCCTGGCTAGCAGAAGGTTTACATCACGTGACGACACGGATCTGGCTTTGCCCGGAATGCGACCTGGCGATGACACCGCCCACACTGGTCGCGGGAACCCGGGCGCAATGTCCACGCTGTAACCACATACTGGCCGATGCCAAGCATGGCTCGCTCAGCCAGCTTATGGCACTGATCATTACCGGGTTGCTGTTTTACATTCCGGCCAATACTTTTCCGATTCTCAGCCTGTCCCTGATGGGCGATGAACAGCACAACACAGTACTTGCCGGCGTCCGTGCCCTTTATGAAGAGGGCTATCTGTTTGTGGCATTTGTCGTCTTCCTGTGTGCCATGCTCATTCCGTTGATTCGACTCGCGGCGCTGTTCTTCATCATCATGGCGATCAAACTGCGCAAACAAAGGATGATGGCCCGAACACTGTTCCGCCTCTACCACCGTCTCGGTGAATGGGGGATGCTGGAGATTTATCTCCTGGGCATTCTGGTGGCTATCGTAAAACTGGTGGATATTGCCAGTGTGCATCCCGGTATGGGCATGGTGTGTTTTATTGGTTTAATGCTGTCAGAAATTGGCATATCTCTCCTGTTGAATGAACAGCACATCTGGGAACTGCTGGAGGATCAGCCATGACCACCGGCAAGCGCCTTGGCCTGCAACAGTGTCTCGACTGTCATGAGGTTTGTCATAGTGATCTGCATCACTGCCCACGCTGTGGTGCCACGGTGTATATCCGACGCCGGAACAGTATCCAGCGCACCTGGGCTCTGCTAATCACTGCAGCCATTCTGTTTATTCCCGCCAACCTGCTGCCCATCATGACGGTGAGCCAGTTTGGTAAAGGCACACCGGATACCATTATGTCCGGCGTCATCGAACTGATGCGTCATGATATGGTGCCTATTGCCCTGCTGGTCTTCACCGCCAGTATCCTGGTCCCCCTGTTCAAGCTGATCGGCATGGTCATTCTGCTACTGGCCGTACGGAAAGGAAAACCGGCTCAGATCCGCCGACATATCCAACTCTATCGGTTCATTGAGTGGATCGGGCGCTGGTCCATGCTGGATATTTTCATGATTTCGATCCTCGTGGCCCTGGTCAGCTTTGGCCGTCTTGGCACCATCGAGGCCGGACCTGGCGCCGTGGCTTTTTCCAGTGTGGTGGTACTGACTATGCTGGCAGCCATTAGTTTTGACCCGCGCCTGCTTTGGGATGCCATTGAACCACCGGCCCGTAGTAAACTGCCAGAAGCGGCAGTCAGTACAACCGACGACAAATAACGTTCATTCACGGAAAACACATCGCATGACTGATATCGACAAGCCCATACTGCAGGAGCCGGATATCATTACCCCGAAGCGTCGGCTATCCACTATATGGCTGTTGCCACTGATTGCCCTGATGATCGGCCTGTGGCTGGCATGGCGTGCCTTTATGGAAGGCGGTGTCATTATCACCGTCCAGTTTCCCGATGCAGAGGGCCTTGAACCCGGCAAGACTCAGGTTGTCTATAACGGGCTGGCTGTCGGCAAAGTCAAAGACCTTGTCCTGATGCCTGATCTGAAAGGCGTTAACGTCCATATTGAGATGAGTCGGCAAATGATGCCCTATCTCACCACGACAGCCGAGTTCTGGATGGTTAAGCCAACCGTATCGATGGCAGGTATCAGTGGGCTGGATACCCTTTTCTCTGGCAACTATATCGGTTTCTTGCCCGGTAAAAGTACGGAAAAAAGCAAAAAAGTATACGTTGCCGAAGAAGAGCCACCGGCTATTCAAGATCCCGACGGCCTGCGTATTACCTTGCGTACCAGTAACCTGAACTCGGTGACCCAGGGCAGTCCGGTTTACTACCGTCGTTTACAGGTCGGTGAAGTGATCGGTTATAACCTGAGTGCCGATAATCAGCATGTCGATATTCAGGTATTTGTTCGCCCCACCTATGCCCATCTGGTACGGATGAATACCCGGTTCTGGAATGCCGGCGGTGTCGAAGTATCCGGCGGACTTTCCAGCCTCAAGGTAAGAACCCAATCGGTACTCAGCATTATCAAAGGTGGCATTGCCTTCAGCACTCCTGACCATGAGCCTGAACAACCACAAGGACATAATGGCGCGCTGTTTACCCTCTACGATGACTATGACAACGCCCGCACCGGCATTCCGGTTGAAATTACCTTCCCTACCGGTGTTCATCTGGAGGAAGGACGTACCAAGGTGATGTTCATGGGTTTTGAAATCGGCATGGTCGAATCTGTCGATATTTCCGATAACCTGAGCCAAATTACCGCCCGCATTTACATGGATCCTCGCGCCGAGCCGGCACTGGTTGAAGGCACCCGGTTCTGGGTTGTAGAGCCGCAATTGTCCATGGAAGGCGTATCAGGTCTCGATGCCCTGCTCAGCGGCCCCTACATCAGCATGGACGTCAATCTCAAGGATGTGGAAGCCAACAAACAACGTCGTACATTCGTCGGACTCGACAAACGTCCGCCGGTCAGCCCCAATGCACCCGGCCTGCACCTGACATTGGAAGCCCCTACATTGGCGGGTGTCAGTGTAGGTAGCCCCGTGTTATACCGTCAGATTCAGATCGGCTCCGTACAACAATATTCACTGGCATCAGATAACAGCAGTATCCGGATTAACGTTTTCATTCGTCCCGAGTTCGCTCATCTGGTCAATCAAGACAGCCGCTTCTGGAACCTGAGCGGTATTCACATCAAAGGCGACCTGTCCGGTTTGAGCATCAACACCGGTACACTCGCCACACTGATGAATGGCGGCATCGGGCTGGCTACGCCCTCAGTCAAAGCGCCTGCAGTCAAGAATAATCACAGTTTCACGTTGTACGACACTGAACAGGAAGCCATGGAAACGGGCCTGATGGTGCGTATCCGGTTTGATTCAGGGGAAGGACTGAAAGCGGGCACTCCGCTGAAATTCCGGGGCATGGAAGTGGGTGAAGTAAAGCGAGTTAGATTGGATCATGACATCGCGGATCCCGATCATTCCACCATTATCGCCGATACCTTGATCTACAACGACAACCGCTGGCTGGCTCGTGAAGGCACACGGTTCTGGCTGGTCAAACCTGAGCTGGGGCTGGCTCGCACAGCGAACCTGGATACACTGATTAAAGGCCAGTACATTCAGGTCGATCCCGCCGATAAGATTTCGCCAGAAAAAACAGAGTTTATTGCCCGCAACCGTCCCCCTGCACAGGGGAATGGACTGACAGGCCTGAAAATCAAACTGGTATCTGACCGACTGGGCTCCATCGCCAAGGGAAATCCGGTGTATTATCGCGAGATCCAGGTGGGTGAAGTATCAGGCTATCGTCTCGGCAATCCGGCAGACCATGTCATTATTTTCCTGACAATAGACGACCATTATTCGCCATTGATCACGCCCGACACACGGTTCTGGAATGCCAGTGGTATAGACGTTGATGTTGGTTTATTCAGTGGCGCAAAAATTCGTACTGAGTCGCTGGAAAGTCTTCTGGCAGGGGGGATTGCCTTCGCTACCCCGGCTGTAGGCACGACGCCGGTTAAACCCGGTATGCGTTTCACTCTGCATGAAAAGGCAGATCCGAAGTGGCTGGAATGGAAACCAGCCATCAAGCTGGCCAAACGCCGAAAACAGAAAGGGCAAGATACCTCTGTCCATGCTCAGGAAAGCGACTTTATCACTGTTCCTGATGCGTGATGCTTAGCGATCAGGCGTCCGATGACGCCTGATCCAATAATTCCCCAATACTGGTTTCATTCACCAGACGAACAAACTGATGTCCCCTCTCAGCATCTGTTTCAAACGCGCCACAGGCACGAATCAGGCGTGACAGATTGCGAAAGCGATAACCTGCTCCCCGAAGCGGTATGCGTGCATGCTGCCCTAACCGGGAAAGCGAAATCCAGCCATTACTGGGATCCAGCTGTTCACAGGCCTGCACCAGTTCCCGGGTGACCGGCACAGGAATCGTATTGCCTTCCTGCTCAAGCTCCATGGGACCTAAACTGTCTCCGGGTATAAACGAAAAGGTGTCACAGGCACGAACCAGTTCATTCTTGACCTTTCCCCGATCAGCAAAGCCATGCACATAACCACCGGACTGACGAATCAACTGTATGGGTGTTAAAAAATCCCCATCGTTAGTGACCACCAGAAAAATACCCACCTTTCCACTGTGAAGTAACTTAAAGGCGTCGTACATCATCAGGAAGTCACTGCTGCTGTTGCCGGAACGATAACTGAATTGATGGATGGTACGAATGCCGTATTTCAGGGCAGGCTGTTCCCAACCTTTTGTATGCCCTCGGGAAAAGTCAGCATAAGCGCGAAGAATGGGTTTAACACCGTATTGCCTGGCCTGTTCAACAACAAGCGATGTACTGCGAGGGGAGATGTTCTCTGCATCAAACAGAACGACCACTCCATCATTTTCTACAGGAACCCGGCGCTCCTTGCCTGTGGTTTTCATCGTGCTCTCCACTGCATGTTATCTATTTCAGACTGGCAAATATTGGTGTCAGTTTCAATGTGGAAATCAGAGTAATACAGGAGAACCCCAAATCATGGTGAGAATAATGAATGAAAAAAACACATTATTGTCTGAATAGACAATGACAAACGACAGAGTACGCCACTGCCGTTTGTCATCACCAAATTGCCTAGTAGTCACTCAGACCGGTGTACATTAGGCACCATCAAATGTTAACTCAAGTTACGCAGTAACGAATAACCTTAGCTGCTCGAATGATGCCCGCAGAGCGGTCATGTAAATCTTCGCCCTGAGCTGAAAATGATTGACCTTCAGTTTCAGGGAGAGGGTTTC
>MUIA01000421.1 GCA_002084115.1 Oceanospirillales bacterium LUC14_002_19_P2
ATCATCCCAGGTGCGTGGACGAATGCTGTCCCCCTGCCAGCCCTGTATCGCAAGATCACCCGCTTCCAGATCAATAAACAGCGTCTTGTCCGCCGGCAGCGTCCACAGCTGCGAGGTTTTGCCCACACCGCTCTGCCCTAGCAGCACGGCTTTGACACCCTTGTGTTCCTGCTGGCGCTGCTCCGCAGTGACAATGGGAAGATTCATTCGTCACCTCCCATCTGTTCCGACTCCAGCGAACAGACAATCTCCCGTGCCCGGGTTAAACGACGCAGGTAGCGGGCGTTGTGCAAACGTTTTAAACAGCGGCTGGCATGATTGAGTTCCTGCACGGCTTCCCGGTAAAGTCTGTCCAGTTCCTGCTCAGGCAGCGTAACAATCTGCAACAGGGTCATATTGCGTAAACTCTGCAGCGTTAATGACATGGTGCCTTGTCCTCCGTGCCCACCGGAGGCTGTCCAACCTGCCGGTACATATGCGCCTGCTCCCAGGCTTCCACGTCCTCTACCCGGTAACGGATCCGGTTACCAATTTTAAGGTAACGCGGTCCCTGCCCGTTGACCCGCCAGACACCCAGCGAACGCTCTGAAAAATTCCAGCGCCGCGCCAATTCCGACGGTGTGAGATAACAATCCATCATCGTTTTTCCTTTTTTGCTCAAGAGGCAGGATTAATGATGGCGAAAGGCCGGGGGATGGTTGGGGGACGAGGGGGATCAGACGGGGGACGGAAGCAGAAAAGTGGAATTTAACGACATCCGGATACAAAAAAAGCGGCCTGATGCCGCTTTTGTCATTGATTGTGGTCTAACCGACTTACAGTCGTACGGATCCGGCGCCAGGTTGAGATTCAGACGACACCGGTTGTCCTTAACCAAAATCACTTTCTCCCAGCCAATGGCTGTTTTCACGACATCCCTGACCCGATCTGACTTACAACCCACCATATCCTTGAGCAGATAAGGTTGACTGATCCATGGGTCCCCTTTCCGCCATTGCGCTACCAGATGTTCGACAATCATGAGACTGTACTGGCCTTTGAATGTCACTGTGGTGCGGTCTGGAAAAACAAAGGTGCCGGATTCCGGAGACCACAGAAACCCCTGCTCATCCAGCACCTGCCGGTAGCCACTCCCGAACACTGCGCGACAGAGACGTCTTGCATCCATCAAATCGTCATGATTCCAAAGCGCACCCAGGCTGAGCTGCATGACCTCATCCCCAAGACAGGTCCGGTAGTTTATCTCCTGACACAACACCACCGCCCGTTGCAACAAGCTGCGAGACTGCAAGGCACTTCTGACAGCATCAGCGTGATTGGGAACCTGACAGCTCGACCAGTAAACCTCGATATCCTGATTACCCACCCGGCAGGCGCCCAGGAACCAGAGTCCGGACACCAGCAAAGAGGGTGCCCCCGCCAACTCCAGTTCCTTATGCAGATAATTCACTAGCATGTCCGGATAAAAACGGTACTGCTTGCGAACCTCATCCTCGACTTTCACCCAGCCCCTGTCCGGACAGAGATAGCCCATGTATCCATACGGGCTTTTCTGGACAGGGATGCTCTCATCGTGGTCATCACAATCTATCCAGCGCAGCGGTTCACAGGGACACAGCATGCCAGTGGCGAGTAAATCCTGAAAACAGTCACTGAAATCACCCTGCAAATCCGTGCCTGACACCTTTTCAATACCGCAGTCGTACAATGACGCCAACGCTTCAAAAACCGGACGAGAGAGCAGTCGGATCACAGGGCACGCTCCTCCGTGAACACACCCCAGCGGGGCAACAACACCTCACGGATATAGCGTCTTCTGTCATCATGTGGCTTCAGGCTGCATTTGTTGGGCACTGTCAGGGTGAAATGGTGGGTTTCCTTGCGAAGCCGGCCGTCATGACTGGCCCTGAAAACAATCGAGAGTTTGACCCGTTTGATTTTCTGACCGGCATATTGCATCAACAGCGGCACATCATTCAGACGCAGATCCTGATACACATCCATGGAGTCACCGGTGCGCAGGTACGGTTTGATGTCAATCTCACCCCGGGTCTGGATAGACTGCAGGGTAATGCCACTGACCAGCACCCGCTCAATGTCTTCTTCAATGGGCTGGTCATCGCTGAAATCCAGTGCGGGCTCCTGACTGAAAACATCAAGGTTTACACGACAGGGAACAATGGGTGCCAACTTACCGGTAATACCCAGCATGCTTGTCGCAAACAGCCTGCCCAGCCGCTCCCGATCATCACGACTGTTTGAAATCACCTCAAGCAACCCATCATCGGGGGTATAGACCAGGGCATATTCCCGTACCGGCTTGTACACACCACCCCGGAGCGTCTTGCGTTCCTTATCCAGGGTTTTGTAATGGGTTACCAGGCCATCGCGATACACCATGATCTGCCACTGCTCCACCTCTTCATTGCCCGTCTCCTTACGGGGGAACACATCCACCAGCAGGTCATCCTCATCACCCAGATCGAAGTGTCTCTTGAGCAGGTTCTCAAACTGGCCCCTGGGCACCAGATCAGAAAATGCAGCGGGTAACGCTGTCCGGTAACAACTCCAGGAACGACCTTCCCGGTAGTGGTTGGCATAGCGGATATCTTCACCGTGTCGGAACGCCTTGGGATAGCGGACAAACAACAGAATGGCCAGATCATAGCGGTTGCTGTGCCCTCGTCCTTCGCCATTCACCTCCGCCTCGGCCAATAGCGCCTGGTATCCCAGGTCATCCGTCATGCCATGAATCCGCTCACAGTTGGCATTCAGCAGGTTACGTTCCGATGCATTGAGCACGCTTTTAGCCCAATGACCAATCTCGTCCTTTAGGTGTGATGAAGATTCTCCCGTATTCACGTTCGGCAGAGTCAGATTGAGAAACTTCAGAAACCTGGCGGCACTTTCAGCCGAGGCATGGGTAAAGACCTGGAGCAATTCATTCATGATGGCGAAGCCCTCTTTCCGTGAGTGAGCGTTCTAATGCCAAAATGCGGAGAACTGTATATTTATCCAGTATAATGCAGCAAATTGAATAAACGGTCAACATACACCATTACACCCATTACAACCCTTTCCCGCACACTTGTGAACCTTCCCTGCTCATTGCCCCGGAACAACAACCCACTGAAACTTTAGATGTTACCCAAGGACAGGTTCAGCAACATGACCAACACCCTCTGCCAGCTACTGGCCAGTGCCATTGAACGACAGCGTGAACGTCTGGACAGACAGCAAAACGGTCATAACCCGCTGGATAACGGCCCCGCAGAGAGCGTCACTGTGTCATCCGCTCCTGAGGAGACACCCAAGGAAACAGACGACCATGAACGACAGTGAAGCACTCGACCACCAGCTTGATCGCATCCAGAAAATGAACACCCGGGAACTGAAGGATCTGTGGCAGGAACTCTATTT
>MUIA01000066.1 GCA_002084115.1 Oceanospirillales bacterium LUC14_002_19_P2
ATAAGGTGCTATTGCAGAATAAGGTCATCGCCTATGCCACTGAATTGGGCTTTTGCAACAGCCTCTTTATCTGAAAATAAGACAGGAGGCTCTGAAATGATCCGCCAACCTGGAAAAGGGCCGAAAAAACCGGAAATTCTCGAGACCCAGGAAGTCGCCCGCTCGGCACTGTTTCGGGTGGAAAGGATGAAACTCCGCTTCAGCAACGGGATCGAACGGACTTATGAGCGGCTGGGAGGATACAGCTCCGGGCATCAGGCGGTAATGGTTGTACCGTTGTTGGATGACAACCATTTCGTGATGATTGAGGAGTATGCGGCGGGAACCGAGGATTATCAATTATCCTTGCCCAAGGGGCTGGTTGAGCCTGATGAGGACTTGCTCGCCGGTGCCGAGCGTGAACTCAAGGAAGAAGCCGGCTATGGCGCACACAGTCTCGAATACCTGACCGATTTCACGTTGTCGCCTAATTACATGTCGCACAGTATGCGGGTGGTGTTGGCCCGGGATCTTTATGAAGAAAAACTGGAAGGGGATGAGCCAGAGCCATTGGGTGTCCAGATTTTCTCATTTGATGATCTACCGGCATTGATTGCCCGTGATGATTTCAGTGAAGCCCGTGTTTTGGCTGCTCTTTATATGGTTCGGGATATCGTAAGGGGTGAAGCATGATCACAGATATATCACTGGCGCAGTCATTGCGTGAGATCTGTCAGCAGGCCGGTAAAGCGATTCTGGCGGTTTATCAGCGTGACGATGTTGGTCTTCAGACCAAGGCAGATGATTCTCCCGTTACCGAGGCGGACCTGACGGCGGATCGCTGTATTCGGGAAGGCCTGCAGGCGTTAACGCCCGAAATCCCGGTATTGTCTGAGGAGAGTGACATCGTACCATGGGCAGAACGATCTGGCTGGAAGTGTTATTGGCTGGTGGATCCTCTGGATGGTACCCGGGAGTTTGTTGATCGTACCGATGAGTTTACGGTCAACATTGCTCTTATTGAGAATGGCGTTTCGATACTGGGTGTGATTTATGCGCCGGTTAATGGCGTTTGCTACATGGGGGGACGCGATACCGGTGGTGCCTGGCGACAGTGCGATAAAACTGAGCCGGTACAACTGACTACACGTCCCTGTGCGCCTGAAGGCATTATGAACGTAGCCGTTAGCCGTAGGCATGGTGAGAACACGATTCCGACCCTGATGCAGCGCTTTGAACATCGGTTTGGCGAGGTTCATGTCACAACGGCCGGTAGTTCGCTCAAGGCGTGCCTGGTGGCAGAAGGGCTTGTGGATATCTACCCACGACGAGGGCCGACCAGTGAATGGGATACCGCTGCTGCCCAGTCTATTGTCGAAGCTGCGGGAGGGCGTGTGCTGGATCCGGACCTGAAGCCGCTACGCTACAACAGTAAGGAAAGCCTGCTGAATCCGGACTTCACCGTTGTGGGGGATCCGTCAGTCAACTGGGAGAACCTGTTGCTTTGACCGCAGGCTCGAAAAGCTTTTAGAACGGCGGTATGGTAGACATTCCAGTCAGCGTTCACGGAGAGAAACGTTATGCGGCGAGGCAGGGAAGGTCGGCTGATATCATGGTGCAGTTTGTTGGTCATAGTGTGGCTATGGAGCGCTCCGGGTATCGCCAATGATGATGGCATGGATGACCTGAAGAACCTGGCTCAGGAGCAGGCGTGCAGCGATGTCATGTCAGCGATCAGTGATCGCGATACGATTGCGCGGGTGATAGTTATCGCAGGATTAATGACCGATAACCAGGCGATAGGCGAATTGCTCGGACAGGGAGAAGAAGAACTGGCGCTTTTTGTGGAAGATGTCTTCCATTTCTGCAAGGTGATTCCGGCCTACAGCTTCAAGCAAATCACTGACCGGGTGCTGTGACCGCCATATCATCAGGCTGTCAGCTGCCGCTTGGGTACTTGCTGAATCCGCTCCGGAAACGGATAGCCTTTGCCAGGTGTAGGTCGCCGATTCTTTGGCAACGGCATCGGTCGTTTATTTTTTGAAGTGGCTCTCACCGAAACGGAAGAACGTTTTTGCGCAGGTTTCCGCATCGGATGTTTATTGCTGTCCATAAAATGATTCCTTCAATAAAAAAACAGGCAGTCTTGTAGACAAACCTTTTCCCACTGGGTTCCGTAGTGAGACAGTAAAAGTATTGTTCAATATCGCGACGTATGAATGTTTTTCGGTCACTGGTCTGAAGTATTGAGTACGGTTTTTAATGTTCAGAATGACCAGTGAATCGTATCAACATCAATTTCAAGACTTTCATTTCCATCGTGCTGTATCACACCCTGTAAGCGAATTGGGGTGTGAGGTAGCAGCCCGCCGGGAGGAAGCTTGTGATGAGGAATATCCACTTCCAGTGTGCCGGTGCCGTCGTGGATCAGATAATTGCCGGGACTGATTCGCTTGATGACGACACCGGAGATGGTGGCGTCGCCTTTTTCTGCGGTTTGGGAAAGAATTTCACGCAGTTGTATCAAGGGCTTTTCGGCAGAATCTTCAGCTGGCACCGAGCCGGTAATTAATAAAAACGGGAGTGACCGTAGTATTGACCATCCATTTATCATGCGATCGGAATCCACTTCCAAGGGTTATGAAATTCAGACATTCTTTAAAAAAGAATAGATAACCCTGTTTGTTATTACGGCACGCCTAACCACAAAGATTTGACTCTTTCTTCATGGCGAGCTATCAATTTCTCTTTAACAGCAGTTATTAATTGGCAGATTTATTCAGTTAGGTAAAACCATGGACCGGTATAACAAAGACATCGCCTGTATGGACAAACCAGATCAAAATGATGCTGACAGCCTCCGTCAGAAGCTTGAGCAACTGACGACTGAAAACCAGCAATTGCAATCCCGCCTTAAACGCTATGAGTTTGATTTGACCGAAGGAGCCAGTCGTATTGAGGGCGCCGGTAAAGGCTTGTTCACCCGCGATTTCATCCCTTCCGGCAGTGTGGTGGGGGAATACGCCGGCAGGCGAGCCTTCCGGATTGAAATCCCGGCGACAGGCCGTTATGTCATGTGGCACAAGGATGAGAGCGGCTACCCTATCTTTCTGGATAATGACACATACATTCTCTGGCTCGTTGACGAGGACGAGTTTGACGACGAGGAAGAAGAAGCCATTGAGCCTGACTGGGAGAATTACACACCGGTCATTGAGCAGGGCATTGATGCCTCCGATGGCGAGCGTTCCCAGTTACGTCTGGCTAACAGCAGCGATGAACCCAATCTCAGCATGCTGGTCACCCATGATCGGCGGGTATTTGCTGTAGCGATGGAAGATATTCTGCCGGGCGAAGAACTGTACTGGGATTACCATCCGGATCGCGATAAGGACTTTGAGGTCGATCCTGACCATATCGAAATGGATCTGGATCGCTATATCACGGTCGGCCGTAACGGCTGGATAAGGTTGCGACGTGCTGCCTTGGAGCGGTAATGCTCGTGACAATAGCTGTGTGATTGTCATTTTTATCAGGGTGCCCGTTTCACTGAACTCCACAGGGTTGACTAAGATTCATTACTGAAGACCTTTTATTGGAGCACGGTGAATGGCCAGGGATCGTTCGATTGGCACCACGTTACCCACACTGGCACAGTTGCTGAAGCATCAGGCTGATCGCGCGTTATTGTGCAAATGGTGGCATGTCGCCTTCAAGCCCTGTTATGTGAGTCATAACTGGAATTCAGCCGGTCATGACAATAGCCTGATTAAAAGTGGTGCGGTGAAAATTGCTAAATTCAACGCCACCAGTTTCCGCGACAAGCTCTCTGACACCTCTCTTCTGTACATGATCTTTCTGGTTCTGGATTCAAATAAGGCGGAAGACGTCTTCAGCCAGTTCATGGCTGCTGTCAATAATACCGACGAGGCACTCTTTCCTTCCGTTGAGCATTTTGGCCGCCATAACACCTGGACGCCTGATCTCATCGAAAAAATGTACGAAACGCTGGAAAAAAATGCCGGTGAAGGTGCCGGGGAGGCAGACACCATGCATGAAGACTCTTCAGACTTGCATATCGACATTGACCCCGCCCTGGCCAAGCTGGCGGATGAAAGCAGTGTGATCAAGGCGATTGATTCGCTGCTGCAGAGTGCAGAATCGCCCTACAGCATGGATGAGATTATCCAGGTTGTCAGTGCCACCGAAGCCTGGAAGGTGCAAGCCAAAACCCTGGATAAAAAAGTGGATGAGCTAAACCATGAAAATGGTCGGCTCAAGCGTGAACTTCGAGGCGCTGCTGCGCCCATGCAGGGTTCTTTCGTGGCCAGTGAGTTGGGCAAGGATTTAAGCATTCCTGCTGGTGAAGTGGTGTTCAAGAAGGCTGCAGAGGTCTTTTGCCGGGATGATGCGGCGAAGCATCTGGGTAAAGTGCTGGATTTCGCTTTACCCGTGTTTGAATGGGAAGACGTCCATCCCTGGGTGCCGGAGCTGGATGACAGTTACCATTTTGATTCCCAGACCTTGTTGCCCCTGTTGGCGACGTTGGCAGCCGGAAAAAATGCCTGGCTCCATGGTCATACCGGTACGGGGAAGACCACCCTGATCCAGCAGGTAGCCGCACGGTTGCATTGGCCCGTGCGGCGGATCAACTTTGACGGCGATATATCCCGTTTTGATCTTGTCGGTCAGACACGTCTGGAGAATGATAACGGCACCACCATCTCTACGTATGTAGACGGTATTCTCCCCCAGGCCATGCAGTCGCCCACCATCCTCCTGCTGGATGAACTGGACGCAGGCCGTCCGGATGTCCTCTATGCCCTGCAGAATGCGCTGGATCAAGGCGAGTTTGTGATTACCGATGATGGTGCCCGGCGCATCAAGGCCAACCCTTTCTTTCGTGCCGTAGCGGCCTGCAATACACAGGGGCAGGGCGATGAGAGCGGCTTGTACCCGGGAACGCGGGTTTTGTCCCGGGCACTACTGAACCGTTTCCACAAGTTCATCCCGATAGATTACATGTGTGTTGAGGATGAACAGGGCGTATTGGAATCCAATGTGTCTGACCTGCCGGAAATGGTGTCAGATTTGCTGATGGCGTATGTGAATGAACATCGCACGGCCTTTACAAGCGTTGAGATCACTGAGCCGATTTCATTGAGGAATATCATCGGCGCAGCAGAGGATTATGTTTTTTATGAAGATCTCTGCGGCCATGAGGCGGCGGTACGGATGGCGGTGGATACCAATATTATCTACCGGGCCAATGAAGAAGATCAGATTGTGCTGCGCGGGCTGGCCCAACGGGTCTTTCCCGGATGCGGCTTCTGAGTGGGCTGGGGTAATCCGTGAAACGCGCCGGCTCGATCACTGCCCAGGCCTTTGTCCATGAATGCCGGGGTACCTCGAGAACCTTCGGACGTAAAAAGATCGCTATCGTCTTTCGCGGCAATATGGTCGGTGTTGATGGCGACAAAATCATCTATCCCTCCCTCGATATGGCGGCAGAACTGGATGAATTCCAGTGGGCCGTTAGCCGTGGCTATATCGACCATGCCACGGGACGCCTCCGTCACTCGGATCTGGATCAGCTGCGTCGTTACAACCAGCAGGCCAACAAGGCAAAATGTCCGCTGAAGCGTGACATCGCTGCGAGTATTGAAGATCCGCGCATTGAGCGTCTGGTTATGCAGAACTACAAGGGCGCCAGCGGAAACCTTTCCGCCGTGACCAGTGCAGTTTGTCGCACTCTGAATGAGCAGGTGGAGGCAAGTGACCAGCAGGCGCCTTGGTATCAATGGTTACCCGCCACACTGACGGCCATGGGGCGCAAGTTGAATGGTATTGATGATAACCGTGAAATTGACCAGTTTCTGGCCGCTGTCAAACAACAGATGACGGATGATCATTACCAGATGTGCGAAGCCTGGGCCACGCGTATTGGCGGGTTGGAATCGACCGAGGCGGCATTGACGCTGGCGGATGAAATCTTTGATGCCATCGTTCATTTCGAGGAATACGGGGAAGACGATCCGTCAGAAACGCCTGAAAATGATTCGGCATTGGATCGTCGATCCAGTGAGGTGGGAAAAAAGCAAGGCCATAGCTGTGATGTATCTATTGCCCTGAAAGCGGTGATTGGTGAGCACCTGAAAGGGGAAAAAACGATTTACCGCGCTTGGTCGACCGAGTTTGATACCTGGAGTAATCGCCGCAGTGGCGACAATATCGGTGAAATACTGCGTCAGCCCAAGTTACGGGATCAGTATCAACAGGCATTGAGTGAAACGGCAGGTCAAATCAACGCATTGCGGCGAAAACTGGAACGTTCTTTGGCAGCAAAACGGGATATCCGCTGGGCAGGTGCTGCCCTGCAGGGGCGACTGGATAATCGCCGTTTAGTGAATGCGTATAACGGTGACGAGGATGTGTTCACGGTTCGTCGCGAAGACACCGACATTGCCACAGCGGTGAGTGTGCTGGTGGATTTGAGTACTTCCATGGTCAAGGAAAACAAAGGGCACCTAGCCATGCTGGCGACGATTGCACTGGCGGAAGCGCTGGAGAAAACCGACGTCAGTTATGAAATCCTTGGCTTCTGTACGAACCGGGACGACGAACGCAACCACGAGATGAAAGTCGCGGTCCGACAATACCAGCGAGAACACCCTGATGAATTCAGCTACAGCGGCAAGCTGAATTACTCCCGTTATGAACCGATCAATATGGTGGAGTTCAAGGGTTATCACGATAACCTGAATAAGTGTCGTGCGAGCATGGCGGCCATCGATCAGCTCCCCTACAAGTGCTATGTCGGTAATTGTGATGGTGAAAGTCTGCTGCTGGCCTATGACCGGCTCCGTATCAGACAGGAGCCTCGTAAGGTGTTGATGGTGCTCAGTGACGGTGCTCCGCATATCCGTGCCTGCAAGGTGGAAGCGCCTCCCCATCTAGGTGAACATCTCAAGCAGGTGGTCAGTGAAATAGAAGCGGATGGTGTTGAAACCCTAGGAATCGGCATCGTGGACGACAGTGTTCAGGAATATTATCCCAATCATGTTGTAGTGCATGATGTGGATTCCCTGGTTTCAACGGCGTTGGATCAGGTTGCTCGAATTCTGTTGGGTAAAACGCTGTAAGATGGATTAGTTCAGATTTGATCTGACAATTCATCCTTCAGAAAAGGAGAGGGTTACCGATTCAGATAGAGGGTGCAATCACTTAAATCTGAATCATCAAAAAGGTAACCCTCCTGAATTCATACTAATCAACGAATCATCAAGCACAAGGTTGGCTTACTGAATCTGGCAGACGAGCTGGGAAGTATCTCCAAAGCCTGTAAGACGGCTAAGTTACCCCTTGTGGTTGGTAGCACCAATGTCC
>MUIA01000329.1 GCA_002084115.1 Oceanospirillales bacterium LUC14_002_19_P2
TGTGCCTTGAATTCCGGGGCATGCCGTTTTCTTTTTGCTGCCATGACTCCCTCCTGAGGGTCATATTGCAACCAGAAAACTTAACTTAGCTGACTGTCCAGTTTTTGGGGTCCACTATAGTTTGGCTGGAGTCTTGCGGTGATTGCCGGAAGCATTGCCCAGTTCGGGCTGCTATTGTTGGGGCTGTCTGACGGGTATGTGCTGGGCGTTAACCTGTTGTTAATTGTGGTTCTGCCGGCAACCATCAGCCGCCTGATACTCTGGTTCATTGAACAACTGCCGTCTGCGAACATGTATGCCTATATGCTGGGCTGTGGTTTTATCGGTGCGATTTTGTCGGTTATTGTCAGTGCTACTGTTTTGATCGGATTATCATTCTGGCCGGGCGCCGAATTGCTGCATGCTTCCCTGGCGAACATTGCTCCCTACCTGTTCATGCTGGCCTTCCCCGAGGGGTTTCTCAACGGCACAGTAGTGACTGCGGCTACCGTATTTGCGCCAGATATTGTGCGTACCTTCAATGAGGACAAATACCTCAGTCGTTAAACGGTTCGGATATTTTCCGGCTTGCGCTACGACTCCCGCCGGCAGTGGTGCATAATGTTGGGCTGAATTCACGGAGTGCTTTTCGTTGCCGAGTATCATGCGCAGAATCCATTTGTTAAGCCCCCGTCTAGCCAACCAGATCGCCGCCGGTGAGGTGGTTGAGCGTCCGGCATCCGTGGTTAAGGAATTGCTGGAAAACAGCCTGGATGCGGGTGCAGATCGCCTCGAAGTGGATGTGGAAGCCGGTGGTGTTAAACAGATCAAGATTCGCGACAACGGCCACGGGATTCCCCAGGATGACCTGGCGCTTTCACTGAGTAGGCATGCGACCAGCAAGATCAGCGCTCTGGAAGACCTGGAAGCGGTAGGAACGTTGGGTTTCCGGGGTGAAGCGCTGGCCAGTATCAGTTCCGTTGCACGCCTGACCCTGACGTCTAATGTGGAAGGGCAGGAATCCGGTTGGCAGGTGTTTGCTGAAGGGCGTGATATGGAAACGGTGCAGAAACCAGCGCCGCATCCGGTCGGCACCACTGTTGAAGTCCGTGACCTGTTTTTTAATACACCGGCACGGCGCAAGTTCCTGCGAACTGAAAAAACGGAATTCAGCCACTTGGAAGAAGTGATTCGGCGGCTGGCGTTGAGCCGTTACGATGTCGGGTTCACCCTGCGTCATAACCAGCGGGTGATTCACCAGTTGCGACCAGCGAAAACACAGGCGGAAAAAGAGCGTCGTGTTGCCAGCATCTTCGGAGCGAAGTTTATTGAGAATGCCGTGGCGGTGGATGTTGAGGCTTCAGGTTTGCGTCTCTGGGGCTGGGTAGGCTTGCCGACGTTTTCCCGTGCCCAGGCTGATCTGCAGTATTTTTACGTCAATGGTCGTACGGTTAAGGATAAGCTGGTCGCCCATGCTGTGCGGCAGGCGTATCGCGATGTGTTGTACGGCGGTCGTCACCCGGTGTTTGTTCTTTTTCTGGAACTGGATCCCGCGCAGGTGGATGTCAACGTGCATCCCACAAAGCACGAAGTACGTTTCCGTGATGGGCGTATGGTGCATAACTTCCTGTATAGCACGCTTAACCGGGTATTGGCGGAAGTGCGTCCGGAAGATCAGTTGCCTCCGGTTGTGCAGTCCCAGTCGGCAACAATCAGCGGGATTGATGCCGGTGAATTCAGCGGGCAGGAGCGGATGGTGTTGCAGCAACCGTCTTCTGGAACCTCTTCTTTTGATTCGTCTTCGTTGTCTGCTGGTGGAAGTGCTTCGCCTGCGCGCCAGAGTTACAGCTTTTCAGCAGAACGTAAGCCTGAATTGATGCCGGTGCGTGAGCAATTGAATGCTTACCGTAATCTGCATGAACCTGCTGAATCATCTAGCGCCCCTGTGATTGGACAAACTTCAGTTTCACTGCCTGCCGGTGATGATGAGGATATTCCGCCATTAGGATTTGCTGTTGCCCAGCTGAAAGGCATTTATATCCTTTCTGAGAACCAGCATGGTCTGGTGCTGGTGGATATGCATGCTGCCCATGAACGCATCACCTATGAGCGTATGAAAACGGCTTGGCATGAGCAGGGAATTAAAACACAGCCGTTGCTGGTGCCTGATTCGCTGGCCGTTAGCAGTCGAGAGGCGGATGCCGCGGAAGAGCATGACGAACAGATTCGTCGTCTCGGTTTTGTCCTTGAGCGTATGGGCCCTGAAACACTGGTTGTTCGACAGATTCCTGCTTTATTGCGCGGTGCCGATGTCGAAAAGCTCGTGCGTGATGTGATTGCAGACTTTACAGCGCATGGCTCCAGCGATCGGATCGATGCGCATATCAATGAGTTACTGGCAACAATGGCCTGTCATGGTTCTGTACGGGCAAATCGTCGTCTAATGGTGCCTGAAATGAATGCGCTGCTACGGGATATGGAACACACCGAGCGCAGTGGCCAGTGCAATCACGGGCGCCCGACCTGGACGCAACTCTCTCTGGATGAACTGGACAAACTGTTTCTGCGTGGACGCTAAAGTGGAATCGCTTTGAACGTGGCTAGACTGGCTTTCAGCACGGCAAGTGGTGGAAGCCATGCCGCCAGTATTGCGCAGAATAACAATAAAACACCCGAGACAATGGGCTGACTGATTGGGATCGGTTTACAGGCGGATCCAAAAGAGCGCTTGAAACGGGTGCCGGAAATATCAAACGCATAGATTTCATCCAGCAGCAGATGAATCAAGAAGCCAATTCCCAGAAAAATTCCCAGCAACCAGGCAAAGGTCGCGCTGACACCGATCACATGCCAGGCGATATCGGTCACCAGTAAGCTGAGCGTCAGACCGGTTAACAGTGAATGCCAACTGCCGCGATGTACTGTGAATTGTTTAAATAACGGTAATGCGAGCCAGCGCAGACAGAGATAGACACCTGCGATGATCAACCAGACTTGCGTTAAAGGCTGGATGTGGCTGAGACGCACAATAATCACCACCGTCAGTAACAGGGCAATACAGTTAAAAACCACTTTCAGGGATGAGGAGTTATCGGCATCCACATCTGGTAGAAGGCCGCCAAGGGTGCCTGTAAGCCAGAGTACTATGCCTTCACTGGTTGTCGAGACACCTGCTGCTATCGCAGCGCTGGCAAGTAAACCACTACCAATGCCTGCGAGGCTTAGGTGGGTATTGAAATTAGCCATTAATTGATTGAGTGTTAAAAAATGGAAAGGTAGGTATTTTATCGGTCTGGTGAAGAATAATAACTCAAGTTACGCAGTAACGAATAACCTTAGCTGCTCGAATGATGCCCGCAGAGCGGTCATGTAAATCTTCGCCCTGAGCTGAAAATGATTGACCTTCAGTTTCAGGGAGAGGGTT
>MUIA01000358.1 GCA_002084115.1 Oceanospirillales bacterium LUC14_002_19_P2
ATTCTCAAAACCTTCGGGTAACTGTGGTCGGCGAGACATCGTTTCAAAGAGAATTCGTTGATGATGCCTAAGGATAGCTGGCATCAGGCTTAGGACTTAGAAAATACGATTGGTATTACTTAAAAGAGCCGGTGGCTTTTTTGATGTTGGTCAGTGTTTCTGACGTTCCGGTTACTGTTTTATGTCAGGTGAAGGATGTGGGACGGTTTCGTGATATCGAAACGATGTCTGTACTGGCAGGCATTGTGTTTACTTCAGTTCAAACAGCATTTCTTGTGTTTTTTACCGCTTCCACAAGGGCAGGGGTCGTTTCGGCCAACCTTGACAGCTTTGACCGTCGGCATTGATGTCTCCATCCAGTCATCATCTTGCTCTGATGGCTCTTCGCTGCTCTCACCCTTTGCACCACTTATCATTCTGCCAAGGGCTTCCAGTTTTTCATCGTCAGAGAGATCTTTCATGGCCTCCCTGAGTTCAACCAGAAAAGGGAAGGCTTTACCCATGTGGTCCCGGGGTGGCGTAGCCCGTTCATCACGCAGCCCAAGCGCAACTTCCACATCTTCCAGGTCACCGGCACACAGGTAGTCCACGGCATCACGTGCAAATGCCGCCCGGATGCTTTCGATAGCCTCTTTCGCTTCGAGATCAATCAAAGACAGTATTAAACACCCGTTATACATCCGGTAGTCGTTCTGATGGTCATCCAGCTGACGGCAGATGATTTGGATAACCTGATGACGGTAGTCCGGTTGGGATCGAGTTAATTGAGTCAAAACAGTTGTCAGTCGGTCCCTGCCAGGCCAGTCAGTATCCGGGCTTTCCAGTCTGGATATCAGGGGCTTCCATGCCAGGGGCATCATCTGCACCAGCGCCGGGATGAGATAGTCTGGGAAGTCACTGTCATCACAGCGCAGGATGATCAGATCCAGCAGGGTGGTGGCGATTTGATGATCGGCCATTGATGTCAGAGCCCTGATCGCATGGCGGGGTGCCCAGTAATGAGGATTATCAGCATTCAGCAGCGTTTCGTCACAGGCCATGGCCAGTAAGGCTTCCCTGTGGTTTTCATTGATCCCCATGGCGGGATAGTCGAGCCAGTCATCGATGGCAAATTCGTTGAGTGTCAGGAGGTCGGAGACAGGTTTGGCGTAATGTGTCACTGCATGATGTCCATTGGCGTGATTACGTTGAGCGGATTCTGGCCTGCAGGTTGGTCAACCGTCGTGTGGATTTGCGGTTTCGAGCCGCCATGCCCACGGCCTTGGGCTGGCCAATCAGCACCACCAGCTGTTTGCCGCGGGTGACGCCCGTGTAGAGCATGTTGCGTTCCAGCAGCGTATAGTGCTGCATGGCCATCGGAATGACAACACAGGGATACTCCGATCCCTGGCTTTTATGGATGGTCGTCGCGTAGGCGAGGGAGACTTCATCCAGCTCACTGACCAGATAATTCACTTCTCGCTCGTCAAAGCGGATCATCAGTTCCCCTTCTTCCACATCAATGGCGGTCACTGTACCGATGTCGCCATTGAACACCTCTTTGTCGTAGTTGTTCACGGTCTGGATCACCTTGTCGCCCGGCGCGAAGGTCCAGCCAAAACGGGTGACTTTGGGATGGGCATCGGCATTCAATGCTTACTGAAGCGCCACGTTCAGGCTTCTTGCCCCGAGACCTCCCCGGTTCATGGGCGCCAGCACCTGAATGTCCTTCACCGGATCAAAACCAAACCGTTCAGGCAACCGCCGAGTCACCACGGCCATCAGTTTGCTGAACAGTTCTTCCGGCTCTTCCACGGTCAGGTAATAGAAATCCGTCTCATCACCTTTGCGGGTCGGCTTAGGCGACTGCCCACGGTTGATGGCGTGGGCGCCAGTGATAATCTGCGAGGTTGCCGCCTGCCGGAAAATTTCCGTTAATCGCGCCACAGACACACTGTCTTCTTCGATCAGGTCGTTGAGTACCGAGCCCGGCCCTACGGAGGGCAGCTGATCCACATCACCTACCAGTAACACCGCGGCGTTGTCAGGCACCGCCCTGAGCAGCTGGTTCATCAGCACAATATCGACCATGGAGGATTCGTCCACGACCAGCAGGTCGGTTTCCAGCGGATTGTCGGCGTTGCGCTTGAAATCAAAAGCCTTGGGATCAAACTCCAGCAGTCGGTGAATGGTAGTGGCTTCCTGGTCAGTGGATTCCGATAGCCGCTTGGCCGCATGCCCGGTGGGGGCACAGAGGGTAACGTGGGCGCGTTTGGCGGCGATGATATTCAGGATACTGTTGACCACCGTCGTTTTGCCCACGCCGGGACCACCGGTAATGATGCAGAACTTTTTCTGTACTGCCAGCGCTACCGCGTCTTTTTGCGAAGACGACAGCTGGATATTGTTTTTCGCCTCCACCCACGGGAGGGCCTTGTCCAGATCTATGGCTGCCCAGCCCGATTCACCCTGCGACAAACGAAGCACATGATTGGCAACACCCTGTTCAGCACGATGCAGTGGCATTAGAAACAGACAGGGTTCGCCATCAATAGTTTCAGGCGTCAGGCGTTCTTCATCCATTTCTACCTGGATGGCTTGTTTAATGGTGGCTTCCGGAATCTCCAGCAGTTTGACCGAGGCGTCAACCAGCGATTGAAAAGCCTGGGCGCAATGCCCTTCGCCGGAATATTCCTGCAACACATGACGGACACCGGCTTGAGCACGGATCAGGGAAACCCGGTCAATGCCCAGCTGCATGGCCAGCTGGTCCGCTGTTTTGAAACCGATGCCGTGTATATCCAGCGCCAGCCTGTAGGGGTTCTCCTGCACCTTGGCGACGGCCTGGTCTCCATAGGTTTTGTAGATACGAACCGCACGGGCGGTACCGACGCCATGGGACTGGAGAAACACCATGATCTCCCTGACCACCTTCTGTTCCGACCAGGCGGAGGTAATCTTCTCCCGTCGTTTTTTACCGATGCCTTCCAGTTCCATCAGCCGGTCCGGGGTTTCTTCAATGATATCGAAAACCGCTTCGCCGAACGCCTTGACCAGCCGTTTGGCAAAGTGCGGACCAATCCCCTTGACCATGCCGGAACCCAGATATTTCTCAATGCCTTCCAGGGTGGTCGGCGTCACGGTCTTGATGTGCTGAACCTTGAACTGTACGCCATGTTTGGGATCGTTGATCCAGATGCCAGCGGTCTCTACGAACTCACCGGGTGTCACCGACGGCGTACTGCCCGTCATGGTCACCAGGTCTCGCTGTCCCTTGCACTTGACGCGGATGACAAAGAAACGGTGCTTTTACAGGTTGGCGGATGAAAAGTGAGGGATTGCAACAGAAATAGCCTTTAGAAGACGATTGATTTGTATAGATCAAAACTTCTGAAGGATCAGACATGTCGGCAACCCCATC
>MUIA01000234.1 GCA_002084115.1 Oceanospirillales bacterium LUC14_002_19_P2
AAGAAAATGGGAAAACTGGAAGCAAATGAACACCTGGTCTAAAAATCAGGTTCGCCAATACGTAAGGTGTCGGGGGTGTTCAAGCAAACCAGAATCGGTGTTCAAGTTAACCAGAATTTGCATATGGAAGATCCGTTTGGCAATATCCTGGAAATCTACAGCCATAGCTATGAACTGACGTATAGCGCAGGCGCTTACTAAAACAGGCAGTGGCTGCCAGGATCATCCAGACTGGCAGCCAAATACGTTCGGAAGCTCAACCACCAATCTGGGCAAGCTGCCGGGTGGTACCGGTATACCCCTGCTCCAGAAAATGCCCATCCTGCTTGAAGCCTAACTGTCGGCGAATATCAGCAATCAGTGCCTCAAGGTCTTCATCGGACTGAAGCAATGGGCGCAGATCGTAACCGCCATCTGCAAAAAGGCACAGCTGCAACTGCCCCGTGGCACTGACACGCAACCGGTTACATTGACGACAGAAGTCCGGTGAATAAGGCATTATCAGCCCTATTCTGCCCTGGTAATCCGGATGGCAGAACTCTCGCGCCGGCCCAGCATCGGCCAGACTGATGACTTCTGTCCAACCTCTCGCTTCCAGCTGCTCACGTATCACATGTCCGGACACATGGTGCTGCTGGAAAAACGCCCTGTGATCGCCCGTTTCCATCAGCTCGATAAAACGCACGCTGACGGGTTGTGCCTTGACCCAGTCAAGATAGCGATCAAGATCGCCGTCGTTCAGACCACGCATCAATACCGCATTGACCTTCGCCCCCGGCAGACCAAGATCAAACGCTTTCTGCATACCGATCAGGATCTCCTGAAGCCGGTCATGTCCGGTGATCGCTTGAAAGGTACGTGGATCAAGACTGTCGACACTGAGATTCAGGGCATCCAACCCCGCATCCAGCCAGCCCTCAATACGCTGAGGCAACTTGTAACCATTGGTGGTAACGGCTACTTTTCGAATATCCGGTACGGACTTGATGGTATGGATAATATCGGTGAAATCACGTCGCAGGGAAGGCTCTCCACCGGTCAGACGGATTTTTTCGGTACCCAGGCACGCAAACGCCGTCACCAGACGACGAATTTCAGGCAGCGTCAACGCATCACCATGATGGTGGTCCTGGCAGTCATCCGGCAGACAGTAATTACAGCGAAAGTTGCACAAGTCAGTGACTGACAGGCGCAAATAGGGAAATGTCCGTCCCTGACGGTCTTGCAATACGGTCATGGAACACCTTTCCAAGATCGGGAGGCCAGAAAATTTCTTCTCTGGCCCTGGCGGCAGGTCAACAACAGCTGACAGCCACGGCTGTAAAACCCTGTACCTGTTTCAGGCATTTAGGCACTACAGCTCGGCGCTCATTGTTATGTCTCGAACGCATCATAACGCGACTTGGATAGAAGAAGCTATTGTGGAATAGCGTCAGGCCAGCCCTGACTGACGTAGTACACCTTGCGCGGTTTGCACCCCTTGTTGCAACCAGCCGCTGTCACTGCCGGCGGTTACCAGCTGAAACCCCTTCTGGACCATTGCCACGGCATAACTCGCTGAAAGGCAATGCATTTCAGCAGGGATACCATAGTGTTGAGTCCTAGCCAGAATATGGTCAATGGCATCCAGCACCGACTGTTCGTAACAATCGGGTGCTGGCTGGCATCCCAGTGCATACGAGAGATCATAGGGACCGATATAAACTCCCCCCAGGCCCGGCACCTGCAGAATGCGATCAAGATTGGCCAGTGCTTCACGGGTCTCAATCATTGCGATGGGAAGGACATAGTCATTGGCCCGTGCCGGATAATCCACCCCGTAACAGGTTTCTGCCCGCAGTGGCCCAAAACTCCGCTCACCGACTGGCGGGTAATGACAGTAACGCACCAGCGCCTCGACCTCTTCCGGTGTATTGATCATTGGACAGATAATGCCCCACGCACCGGCATCCAGCATTTTCATCGCCATGTCGGGTGCCAGCCAGGGGATTCGCACCAGGGGCGAGGCATCCGTGGTCGCAATTGCCTGCAGCATCGACAGCGCTGTTTCGTAGCCAATGGCACCGTGCTGCATATCAATGGTCAGCGCATCAAACCCCTGTTGCGCAACCATTTCTGCCGTCAATGCGGATGGCAGTGTCAACCAACTGTTTATGGCAGCCTTGCCATTGACCCACTGCTCCCGGATTCTGACCGTTTTCATAATACCCAGTCCCCGTAGTCCTGCATGAAAGATGCAATTTTTGTCGTCTCATTGAACCTGTTATCGGGAAAAACTTAGAATTCAGCAGTCATTGCCGACCTTCGAATAACAAGAACATTAGCGGCTGGCTGAGGATTTTTCCGGACATGCCCTTCAGACTGAGCCATTTACCGCTATTCTCTGCAGAAATCGCCCATGGAACCGTGCTAATGAATAGATCACTCGCCACCCCCATTCTGGCCCTATTACTCAGCGTTCCAGCAGTGAGTCTGGCGGAAGAAGACTCCCCTTACCCACTGGCCGATGCCGAAATGCACTACGTCAATTTCATGCAGGAAAGTGACGGCATGGAGAAACTGTTAAACGCCATGGATCAGGCTGATGTCACCGACACCATGCTGACCGGCATGGCGGTCAGCAAAAAGTGGAAAGAGACCGCACCGGAACGCCCACGCTATTACCAGGGAGATGATGGCTCCGTATACTGGTATGCCGCGACCGATGAGTTGGTAGCACGGGCCATTGAAGGACTTCCCAAAGAACAGCAGAAACGGTTTCACCCCTTTCTTAGCGGCTTTAACCCCACCGACCTGAACGCGGTGGATCATATCGATCGCATGCTGCAATGGCGTCCGGGCTTTTGGCAGGGTATCGGTGAAGTGCTCACGCGCCATGATGATCTGACCGCCCTGACCGAAGGTGAAAAACCCCGCGCCAACCATCAGGCCATGCACCGGGTCTACCGGTTGGCAGCCAAGCATCACTTACCCGTATTACTGCATGCCAATATCACCTCCGCCCGAGAAGATCGCCCGCTCTACCTGAAAGAACTGAAAGAAGCGTTGACCCAGAACCCCAACACAACGTTCATCTGGGCCCATGCCGGAACCAGTTCAACCACCATGCGCCGTAATGACATGGACTTTCTTCCGACACTGGTCAAACAGTTGTTAAAAGACCACAACAATCTCTACATCCTGCTGTCCTGGACGGCTGAAGAATTGATCTATAAAAAAGAGGGCTCGCCAGACCCGGTATGGGTGAAGATGGTCAAACACTACCCTGACCGTTTCATGCTGGGATCTGACTTGGTGGGCCGCTTTGACAGCCTTCCAAAAACCATGGACGACTTTCAGCCATTCCTGGATGCTCTGCCAGAACCCGTCGCACGCAAAGTCGCCAGGGAAAACTTCCTTGATCTACTACCACGCAACCGATGAGCAAAAGCCCCTTCAGAACATCGGTTTAATTCTCCCGGTACAGGCCATACAATGCGGGGTTATTTACCCCGCCGGAATAGCCATGAAGATTACGGTCAATAACGAACCCTACCTCAGCGAAGAGGCACTCAGCCTGAGTCAGCTTCTTACCAATCTCGCCATAGAAGACAATGGCATTGCCGTGGCGGTCAACGAAGATATTGTCAGTCGCAGTCTGTGGGACGGCCAGAATTTGTGTGACGGTGACCGGGTCATCGTCATCAAGGCAACGGCCGGCGGCTGATGACGCTTAGTCAAAGCATCGAACACCTCCCTCTTTCTATAACATCAAGTAGACCATCCATGCTGACCATTGCGGACCAATCCTTCACCTCCCGCCTGTTACTGGGCACCGGTAAATTCAACGACCAAACGACCATGGTCGATGCCGTCAAAGCGTCCGGCACAGAGCTGGTCACCATGGCCATGAAACGGGTTGATCTGCAACAGCAAGAGGACGATATCCTGGGCCCACTGCAGCAGGCCTGCGATGTTCGACTACTACCCAACACCTCTGGCGCGCGCACTGCTGAAGAAGCGGTCTTTGCCGCCAAACTGGCCCGTGAAGCTCTGCAGACACCATTGCTCAAACTGGAAATTCACCCTGACCCCCGCTACCTGATGCCAGACCCGGTGGAGACCCTGAAAGCCGCGGAAGCGTTGTTCAAACTGGGCTTTATTGTCTTCCCTTACGTGCATGCCGACCCGGTCATCTGCAAACGGCTGGAAGATGCAGGCTGCGCTACGGTCATGCCCCTAGCTGCCCCGATCGGCAGCAACCTGGGCATCCGCACCCGGGATTTCCTCGAAATCATTATTGAGCAAAGCAGCGTGCCGGTGATTGTGGACGCTGGTATCGGCAGCCCCTCCGATGCGGCACTGGCCATGGAAATGGGCGCTGATGCCGTGCTGGTCAACAGCGCCATCGCTGTCGCCGGCGACCCGGTCAGCATGGCAGACGCCTTCCGCAAGGCTGTTGAAGCCGGGCGCCAGGCCTATGAAAGCGGGCTAGGCGGTCGTCGCCTGGAAGCCACAGCCACCAGCCCACTGACAGGATTTCTTGACCTATGACCTTTAGCGACGTTTTCCGGCAGCTGGACTGGGAAGATCTGAAACTGCAGATTTATCAAAAAACATCAAAGGATGTTCAACGTGCGCTGAGTGCCAGAAAGCGAAACCTGCAGGATTTCATGGCGCTGATTTCACCGGCAGCAGAACCATTCCTGGAGGAGATGGCCCAGGAAAGCTACCGGCTGACCCGCCAGCGTTTTGGCAAGACCATACAGCTATATGTTCCGCTCTACCTGTCCAATAAATGCAACAATATTTGCACCTATTGCGGCTTTAGCCTGGATAATCATATTCGCCGGATCACTCTGTCAGAGGAACAGCTGCACCGGGAAGCCCAGGCAATCCGCAAGATGGGCTTCGAGCATGTTCTGCTTCTGACCGGTGAAGCACCTGGCACTGTGGGCATGCCCTATTTCCGCAAAGCCCTCCCTCTGATGAAAGAGTATTTTGCCCATCTCAACATCGAGGTTCAGCCGCTGAGCCAGCACGAGTATGAAGAGCTGATTACCCTGGGTATGGATGCGGTAACAATCTACCAGGAAACCTACCATCAGAGCGCCTATGCCCAGTACCATCTTCGTGGCAACAAGCAGGACTTTTTCTACCGACTAGAAACCGCAGACCGCCTGGGGCGGGCAGGCATCAAAAAAATCGGGATCGGATCCCTGATTGGTCTGGAGAACTGGCGTACGGACGTGTTTTTCACCGCCGCGCACCTGGATTATCTCCAACGGCGCTACTGGCAGACGCGTTACGCTATTTCATTTCCCCGCCTGCGCCCCTGTGAAGGCGAGGAGCAACCCCGCTCCCTGATGAATGACCGCCAGCTGGTGCAACTGATCTGCGCCTGGCGTCTCTTTGCTCCCGAGGTGGAACTGATACTCTCCACCCGTGAATCACCGGTTTTCAGAGACCATGTAGTGAATCTCGGCATCACGACCATGAGCGCTGCGTCTTCCACACAGCCTGGAGGATATGCTGATCCGGAGCAAACAGCATTAGAACAGTTTGCGATTGATGACAATCGTTCGGCGTCAGAAGTTGCCGCGATGATTAAGGCAAAAAGCCTGGAAGTTGTTTGGAAAGATCATGAATTAAGGGAAAATCAAAGTTAATTATCAACATTGAGCGGGCTGGAATACAATCTACGTCCAGCGTCTCCCCCTCCTAACAAACAGGTCATTAAAAAAAAATATTCTCTATCCTCAAAAAGGCGCTACTAACCGCTAGAAAGATCAATAAACCGTCAACAAAAAGCCGACCCTGAAAAATTGAACTTCCCGCAAAACAATAAGTCTCACCTATCATGTAAGGACCAACTTAGAATGAACCTATGAATATTGCCTCCCCGCAAAACCCCAACCATCAAAATATAGACATGCCTCCTCCTAACCCTACTGAGGACACAACGTCTACAGATGATTCTGGAGCTGCGATAAACAATGATAACAACTCTACTCCTGTCAGGGTTGGTAACAGAGTTTTTAGCTGCGTACACATATGCTACGAAAAAATAATTTTATGTATTCTAGCAATCGGAATTTACCTTAAATACATTTGCTCTTGTAGTTGTTGCAAAGCTCAGCAAACGCCCATAGCATCTCGCACAATCACCCAACCGATGGGCAGAGATAGATTTAAAACATGCTTTGATGACCGAATACCTTCAGACCTAGACTCTGACAATATCGAATATAGCGATTCATTGACAGCGTCAGAACCAGAACTAACACCAGAACTAGAACCAGAGTCGGCGCAGGAAAGATTTTTTACAGCTCAATTACCTACAGTGTATAGTGACTTTTCAACGGACAAAGTTTGTGAGGTAGATCCTCGCTCTTATCCTTTAAGGGTAAGAGGAGGTAACTATGCCGGACGTAATTCCCAAAAGGTATACCGAACACCAGAGTATACACTAGAGCATAACTATACATTTACATCCCGCAATGTAGATGATTTTTATCACATTGCTCAGAAACAATGGCCAACCTTCAAGTCAATTTTAGACACGTCAAAATCTTACTTCATAAGGAACTGGATTGTTAATCATCCAACAAAACCTGGTAACATTGTATCATTCGTCACTGTCCATGCACGTCCAGAGACTTTTGAAGAATACAGAAACGCATATGCATTAGGTATAACACGCGAAGAAGCAGGCTCTGACCCACAAAAAGAACTGAATTTCAGCAGGCAACAACTCAGTCAATTTTTATGTGACTTTAGAGAACGCTATACAAAGGAGCAGCAAAACAAAGCTTTTAAAACGTATGTCTATCTTCCAGCAAACAGTGCCTCTATAGTGTCAGGTGCATGGCGCACAGCAAAACTCATAAACGCAATGAACAGACCCCTATTCACCCACAGGGGTGTAACTTTCCAAGATTTTTTTATTGGTCCTAATTATATTGAAATGGACATAAATGTCACATCTGCAACGGCAGATCATGCAGGCGGCTATGGACTTGACGACCCTAGCACCTATACGGATTTAATTTTTAGTGCTGGCGAGCAATTTGTGGTACAAAAAACAACCATTGCCGAATTTGAAACCTCAGAAGCCGTACTTGCTTCCGCACAACTTAACTTTATCAAATTCACAGAAGGCAATCTTATAGACTTAGACTCCCATAACGCAGAAGATCCAGAAGACACACAATAAGCTGCAAAATCCCTCCTAATACCTTACATAACTCAAGTTACGCACAAGACTGAAAATACGGCATTATTGCCGGTATGAAACACGATCTGATTGAGCTGTACTCTGACTACCTTCTGTCCTCTTTTGGCAAAACAACCGCAACCGGTT
>MUIA01000423.1 GCA_002084115.1 Oceanospirillales bacterium LUC14_002_19_P2
ACCTGTGCCTTGAATTCCGGGGCATGCCGTTTTCTTTTTGCTGCCATGACTCCCTCCTGAGGGTCATATTGCAACCAGAAAACTTAACTTAGCTGACTGTCCAGTTTTTGGGGTCCACTATACGCAATAGGTTTACATTAATACAAGTAAGAAAGTACCCTCACCTCAAAACTCCTAACACCTGTATGGCTATTTTGTCGTAGAAAATCGGTTGCTGAGGCACCAGCGCTGGAAACGGGGAGGGATTTTACTTGAACCGGAGCTGATAACGCAGGCGTAATTCGTTCATGAAGTCCAATTCATCCGGAAAGACACTGTCGCGGCCTTTCTCGTTTTCCTGACGATCCTTCATTCGCTCGCGGTTCTGTTCGTCTTCAATGTCAAAAGCCGTTTCAGGGCGTGATTGCGAGGTAATGGAGAGTTCAAACCACTGGTTGTCACTGAAGCGTAAAATAGGCAGCGCGTTGTCGGTTTGATCATTGGTCGCTGCATAGATCTGGCCTGCCACGGTAAGCAGCAGGGGAATCAAAAAACGGATGGCATAATGCCAAATCACAAACATAACAACCAATTACTCCGCTTGGGTGATGGCAACCTCACTGGTTATGGCGACGGGTTTGACAAAGACCTTGGATTTCCTGTCCTTGTTATACAGGGCGCGTTTCTCTTCGGGCAGGGCGCTGAGGGGCGCCGGGGTAAAGCCGCGTTCGATAAACCAGTGAGCCGTCCGTGTGGTTAACACATAGAGGTGCGTAATACCCTGTTGGACAGCCTGCTGTTCAATTTGTTCCAGCAGGATATCCCCACGGTTGCCATTACGGTAGTCCGGATGAACCACGACACAGGCCAGCTCGGCAGACGTGGAATCCGCAAAGGGTAGCAGGGAGGCGCAGCCGATGATCATGCCATCCCGTACGGCGACGGTGAAGCAGCTGATCTCGCGCTCCAGCGCCTTGCGGGAGCGGCGTACCAGCACACCTTTCTCCTCCAGTGGCCGGATCAGCTCGATGATGCCGCCGATGTCATTGATGGTGGCCGGACGCAGGTGTTCGTAAGCATCCATATCTCGTGTGATCAGGGTGCCGTCACCCTCACGGGTAAACAGCTCCTGCAGCAGTGAGCCGTCGACGGCATGGCTGACAATATGGCTGCGGTTAACACCGGCGTTACAGGCCTCCACGGCAGCGGACAGCAGCCGGACGCCTTCCGGGTCTGTCATGTCCTCCAGCCATTCACGGGCCATGGACGGGCGCATGGTCCGGAGTATCCGGCCGTCATGGTCCAGGATGCCGTGCTGGTTGCTGAACATGATCAGTTTTTCGGCATTGAGTCGCGCGGCAGTGCTGGTGGCCACATTCTCCACAGGCAGGTTGAACGCCTCACCCGTCGCTGAGTAACCGAGGCAGGAAAGGAGTACGACGTTGCCCCGGTCCAGTTGCTGCACAATGGCTTTCTGATCGATGCGGCGGACTTCGCCGGTATGCTGGAAATCAATGCCATCGACGACACCCAGGGGACGGGCGGTGACAAAGTTGCCGCTGACGACACGGATGCGTGAGCCATGCATGGGCGAGTTGATCAGTCCCATGGAGAACTGGGATTCAACCTTTACCCGCAGGCTGCCCACTGCTTCCTTGACGCACTCCAGCACCGGCTTGCTGGTGATGCGCTGGTGGCCCTGGAAGCGGCAGTTGAGACCGCGTTCCATCACCCGCTGGTTGATCTGCGGGCGGGCGCCATGGACCAGCACCAGCCGCACACCAAGGCTGCTGAGCAGGGCGATGTCATTGACGATATTGGCAAAGTGCGTGTCCGCCAGGGTCTCGCCACTGAGCATGATCACGAACGTCTTGCCACGGTGGGCGTGGATGTACGGTGACGATTGCCGGAAAATCTTCACGTAGTCGCTGGTCGAGGTGTCCACGGGTGCGCTTTGTTTGCTATCCATTGTTTTTGCCCGGGTTCCGTTCGCCGGAATAGTCTGTTGTGCAGGTTACAGGCAGTAACGTGCAATCAACTGTTTGAGAAGATCAATCGTTGGTGTGATTCTGTCAAGTGCCAGGTACTCATCCGGCTGGTGCGCCTGGGCGATATCACCGGGGCCGAGGACGACGGTTTCCATGCCGAGGCCAGAGAGGAACGGCGCTTCCGTAGCGAAGGCGGCGGTAGTTGCGCTGTAGCCGGTGAGCTGTTCGCAGGTTTTCACCAGGTCGGAGGTCACCGGTGTCATGAACGCATCAATGCTGTCTGCCATGGGCTCCAGCGTTACGGCGACACCGCGCTCTTTTGCGACAAGTGACGCACAGTTGAGGATTTCCCGGCGGATATCCTCAGGATTCATTCCTGGCAGCATACGGACATCAAACTCCAGTTCGCAGTGACCGCAGATCCGGTTGGGGTTGTCGCCGCCATGGATGCAGCCCAGGTTCATCGTCGGGCAGGGCGCCGTAAAGGCCGGGTTGTTGTAGCGTTGTGCCAGTTCTGACCGAAGCACAAGGATTCGATTGATGACGTCGTTCATGGCCTCCATGGCATTGCGGCCCAGGGATGGGTCGCTGGAGTGACCGGATTGCCCGATGATTGTCAGGCGTTCCATCATGATGCCCTTGTGCATGTGCAGTGGCTGCAGGCCCGTAGGTTCACCGATCACGGCATAACGGGCCTTGGGTTTCCCTTCGGCCGCCAGCGCCCATGCACCGTTCATGGAAGATTCTTCATCAGCGGTGGCCAAAATAATCAGCGGCTGCTGGAGTTGATTGGCTTGCAGGTCCTGAATGGCATCAAGGATTAATGGGAAAAACCCCTTCATGTCACAAACGCCGAGGCCGTAGAAACGGTTGTCCGCTTCGGTCAGTGTGAAGGGGTTGCTGCGCCACAGCGACTCATCACAGGGGACGGTGTCGGTATGCCCGGCCAGAACCAGGCCGCCGGGGCCGCTGCCGAGTGTGGCGATCAGGTTCGCCTTGCCCAGTTGGTCGGGAAGTGGCTGGATATCGCAGGCAAAGCCCAGTGCGCTGAACCATTCCGAAAGTGTATCAATTACCGCACGGTTTCCCTGGTCCAGCTCCGGGCGAGTAGAGCTGATCGAGGGGAGGGCGATCAGTTGACGAAAACCGTCGATGAGTCTTGGCGTCATATCAGTATCCGATTACCTCTTATTAGCGCTTTACCTGACAATATGAGACAGGCTTTCGGGCTGTGATCATATGCTCTGCTTCATTGAGATTAAAAGCAACAACAAGTGGTGATTGCGCTAAAGAATCAATATCAGTCGAAGTAATACCAATCGCCTTTTCTAACTACTGCATAAGTGCCCACTAGCGAGAGCATAAACTGAACAACCGTCCAGCCTCGCTACACAGTTTATTCCAGGCATTGCAGCAACAATCCACAATATCC
>MUIA01000326.1 GCA_002084115.1 Oceanospirillales bacterium LUC14_002_19_P2
AAACCGGTTGCGGTTGTTTTGCCAAAAGAGGACAGAAGGTAGTCAGAGTACAGCTCAATCAGATCGTGTTTCATACCGGCAATAATGCCGTATTTTCAGTCTTGTGCGTAACTTGAGTGACTAATAAGGATGAGCGAGACGGGCAGGATCAAAAAACCCCGCTAATTAGCGGGGGTTTTTCTGTTCTATGGTCAACTAAAAGGGGAATTTACCACCACCCGGCGGCATCATACCCGCCGGCATCTGCCCTTTCAGACCACCCAGGCCGCGCATCATTTTTGCCATACCGCCCTTTCCACTCATCTTCTTCATCATCTTGCTCATCTGCTTATGCTGCTTGATAAGACGGTTGATATCCTGAATCTGAGTACCGGAACCGGAAGCAATCCGCTTCTTGCGGGAGCCGTTAAGGAGGTCCGGATTACGACGCTCTTTGGGCGTCATGGAATTGATGATGGCTTCCATCTGGGAAAACATCTTGTCGCCGACCTGGGATTGCTGGGCCATCTGACCCATCGCACCCATGCCACCCATTCCGGGCAGCTTGTCCATCATGCCGGCAATACCGCCCATGTTTTTCATCTGCTGCAGCTGGTCCTTGAAGTCTTCAAGGTCAAAGCCCTTGCCTTTTTTCAGCTTGCTGACGAGTCGGTCTGCCTTTTTCTTGTCGAGCTTCTGCTCCGCTTCTTCGATCAGGGAGAGCACGTCACCCATGCCGAGAATACGGGAGGCAATACGATCCGGATGGAAAGGCTCCAGGGCATCGGTCTTCTCCCCCATGCCCAGGAACTTGATCGGCTTGCCGGTAATATGACGAACCGACAACGCCGCTCCACCACGGGCATCACCATCCGCTTTGGTCAGGATCACACCGGTAAGCGGCAGCGCATCATTGAATGCCTTGGCGGTATTCGCGGCGTCCTGACCAGTCATGGCGTCAACCACGAACAGGGTTTCGATCGGGTTGATCGCACCGTTCAGCGCCTTGATCTCATCCATCATCTCATCATCGACATGGAGACGACCGGCGGTATCGACGATCACTACATCTTTCTGACGGAGGCGTGCTTCGTTAATCGCCGCATTAGCGATATCCACAGGCTTCTGCTCGATGGTCGAAGGGAAGAAATCAATACCTACTTCACCGGCGAGAGTTTCCAGCTGTTTAATGGCGGCCGGCCGGTACACGTCCGCACTGACCACCATGACGGATTTTTTCTTCCGCTCTTTCAGCCACTTACCCAGCTTGGCCACAGAGGTGGTTTTACCCGCACCCTGCAAACCTGCCATCAAAATGACCGCCGGCGGCTGGCAGGCCAGGCTCAGCTCATCATTGGCCGCACCCATCACCTCGACCAGCTCGGCATTGACGATCTTGACGAACATCTGGCCCGGATTCAGGCTCTGGCTCACTTCCTGACCGACCGCACGCTCACGGACCCGGTTGACAAAATCCTTCACTACCGGCAGCGCCACATCCGCTTCCAGCAGGGCCATGCGCACTTCGCGCAGGGTATCCTTGATATTGTCTTCGGTCAGTTTGGCTTTGCCTGTCACATCGCGCAGCGTTTGCGACAGACGATCAGAAAGATTTTCAAACATCCAGCGATCCTTGGTTCTCGCGCACCATTAACGGTTATATGATCAATTATAACGCAGCAATGCTACCGGCATCACCACCTCTATCCCGTGTTTTTCTCAAATACCGTGCATAAAAATGGGATAACCGGGCAACGACATGAGTTACCCACAACTTCTGTGGACAACTTTGTGGGTTTCCTCGGGACGATTCCTCAAAAAAGCGTCCCCTCCGATCTCGGCAGCAAAATGACCATTTTATGAACACCCTGTCACCGCATGCACGTTCGAGCCCTTCACGGCGACGACCGCTTATGCGAAACTCTGCGGGTTCAGACAGGTTTATGGAAGCAATGAACATCGCCATCTCCAGCATTCTGGCTATCGCCTTTTATGTCAGCGGCACCCTTTGCCAATGGGGGCGTCTTCGAGGACGCGACATTCACCGCCCCCTGGTACAGACACTGGTCTTCGCCGGTGCGCTGGCGCAGACATTAAGCATTTACCTGATTATTCACACCCCGAATGGCGTTAACCTGAATTTTTATACGGTGGGTTCTTTGAGCAGCTGGATGATCATCCTGATCATTCTTGCCAGCAGCTTGCGCAAACCCGTGGAAAACCTGCTGATCGGTCTTTTACCGATTGCCATCGCTGCCGTCGGCTGTTCGCTCCTGCTCAGTGGACCGGAAGATATTATCCCGTCCACCCAGCCGGGCATGATCTTCCATATCATCATTTCCATTCTTTCCTACAGTACCCTGACCGTGGCTGCTTTTCAGGCCGTATTGCTGGCCTGGCAGGAAAGCAAGATCAAACATCACCACCCGGCCAGTCTGATCAAAGCCTTTCCTCCCATGCAAACCATGGAAAAGCTACTGTTTGAGTTTCTCTGGGCAGGACTGATCCTGCTGACCCTCTCACTGACAACCGGCTTCATCTATCTGAACGACATGTTTGCACAGCATGTTGCCCACAAAACCATCCTGTCGGTTCTCGCCTGGTGCATTTTCGGTACGCTTCTGACTGGACGGCACATCCTGGGATGGCGCGGACAAACCGCCATCCGCTGGACCCTCGCCGGCTTCGCCTGCCTGATGCTGGCTTATTTCGGCAGCAAGTTCATGCTGGATATGATTATCAACCGTGGCTAAAATCGCAGGTATAAATACAAAATCCACCAGAATGGTTATGACCCAATCGGCCAGCAGTAATGAACCGCCCCTGAGCCAATATGGCATTCGTCCGACATATCACTGGCTTCGTGCCCGCATGATTTCCCTGACCGCAGCGACAGAGGTATAGATTCCCTTGAACGAAGCACCGCTAAGCCTCCTGCTGGGAGCGCTTGTTGTACTTCTCCTGCTTTCCGCGTTTTTTTCCAGCTCAGAAACAGGGATGATGGCGCTGAACCGCTACCGGTTGCGCCATAAGGCCAGGAGTGGCAACCGCGCCGCCAAACGCACCAGTGAGCTGCTGGATAGAACCGATCGTCTGATTGGCGTTATCCTGATCGGCAACAACTTTGTCAACATACTGGCCTCTGCAATCGCCACCATTGTGGCTGTTAGAATCTGGGGCGACGCCGGTATTGCCATCGCCACCTTTACCCTGACCCTGGTTGTGCTTGTATTTGGTGAAGTCACACCGAAAACCCTGGCCGCGCTGCACCCGGAAAAGGTCGCATTTCCTGCATCGCTGATTCTCAAGCCACTACTCAAGCTGTTCTACCCGCTGGTATTAATCGTTAATGGGGTATCAAACATCCTGCTACGCTGCCTGGGCGTTGATACATCCAAAGGCGGTACAGACCAGCTGAGCCAGGAAGAGCTCCGCACCGTGGTTCACGAAGCCGGCGGATTAATTCCCGGCACACGTCGAGGAATGTTGCTGGGCATTCTGGACCTGGAAAAAGTCAGCGTCGATGACATCATGATTCCCCGCAACGAAGTGGTGGGTATTGATATCGAAGATGATATTGATGAAATACTGGAACAACTGCGCACAGCCCAACACACCCGTCTGCCCATCTATAAGGGTGATATCAACAACATCATCGGCATTCTGCACATGCGCAAGGTGGCTCGCCTGTTGAGCCTGGATGAAGTCAATCGCGCCGCCCTGCTGAATGAAACCCGCGACGCCTATTTTGTGCCGGAAGGGACGCCGCTCCATACCCAGCTATTCAACTTCCAGAAAGAAAAGCGCCGAACCGCCATCGTGGTGGATGAGTACGGCGATGTCATGGGACTGGTCACACTGGAAGATATTCTTGAAGAAATTGTCGGGGAATTCACGACGGATGTCGCCAGCAACAACCGCGACATCACCCCCCAGCCCGACGGTTCATTCATCATTGATGGCACCGCCACCATTCGTGATATCAACAAGGCGCTGGAATGGCACCTCCCTGTTGATGGCCCGAAAACATTGAATGGACTGGTGACAGAACACCTGGAAGAAATCCCTGATTCTTCCGTCTGCATCACGATAAACGGTCGTTATCGTATGGAAATCCTGCAAATCCGTGATAACAGGGTACGTTCCGTACGCGTTTATCCCCCGATCAAGTCATCCTGAACCTCTGACCTCTCCAGAAGGCCCGCCGCATGAATCTGGCGGGCCAACTGCTCCCCCCACAACCGATAGCCTTTCTCTGACGGATGATAACCATCCGATGCCAGGTAGTCCGGTTGAAAACTAAAAACCGTGTCCATATGAAAGACCTGGGAATGTGCTTTAGCCACATCCTTTAATGCTTTGTCCAGCAGTCGCGCCCGCGCACCCAACACCGTAGACAAAGGTTGGGACAATGCAGAAAACAGGTGTACTGGGGGAATAGCAGCAAAAACAATCGGGCAATCGGTAACTGAACGAATCTCTTCCAGCATGTGGACAAGCTGACGCTGCCAGGCATTCAGACTAGTCAGACCCGTTGTATCGTTTACACCCAGTGCAATCACGACAAGGTTGGCAGCTGCATCTTTCTGAGCCTGCCGAAATGAGGGTAACAATTCAGAGGTTGTATCCGCACATTTCAGACCATTTTTCCCAAGCGCTTGCCAACTCACCTTGGAACCACTCTCACCAGATAATGCATTCGCCAACTGCCCCGCAAGGGCTTTATGCATCACATCAACGCCGACACCCGCTATGGTTGACTCACCCAGCAGATAGAGATTATGAGCAACATTCGCACGACCAGAACATCCCCGCCACTCTCCACTAGCTTCTGGCAGGCGGGGCGTTTTTCGCCTGACCCATCGCCCTTGCACAGCAAGCACGGGTAATCCAGCAAGTCCCATCCACCAGAACAAGCGATGTCGCCAGACAGATCCATGTACAACTTTCATGACTGATCCATTTTGCCCGAGGCCATTCTTTCCTGAGCACGGGCCACAACATCAAGCTTTTGCTCACGGCTGAGTTCAGGCCAACCCCGAATCTCCCGGATATGGCGACCACAACCCGTGCATATCTCCATTGCATCCAGTTTGCATACCGCTATGCAGGGAGAGCTGACCAGATAATCACTCAGCTTCATCATGAGGAAAAACGCTCATCAACCACCAGCTGACGTTGATAGCGTTGAAAGTTCTGAACGTAATGGGCACTGGAGAGTTCCAGCATTTTCTTTTGAGGTTCAGCCACCGTCTTGACCACCCGGCCGGGTGAACCCATGACAACGGAATAATCGGGGATGACCTTGCCTTCCGGAATCAGGGCATTGGCACCAATCACGCAATATTTGCCAATTTTTGCACCATTAAGGATCACTGCATTGATTCCCACCAGGGAATATTCGCCAATCTCACAACCATGCAGCATTACCTTGTGTCCAACCGTTACGCCGCGTCCTATTGTGAGAGGGAAACCGGGATCTGTATGTAGAACAGCACCATCCTGAATATTGCTATTCTCACCCACGGTAATCAGTTCATTATCACCACGAACAACAGCGTTGAACCAGATACTGGCATTATTCTCCAGCGCCACCGAACCAATGACACTGGCATTGTCGGCCACAAACCAGTCATCACCACGTACATCCAGACAGCGTTCACCCAGGCGATAAATCATGCAGGAAGCCTCTCCCGTAGAGGGATGATTATTATTCTCGGGAAAGGAGTTTACCGGAAAACGGTCGGGAATGAACTCACGCCTGCTTGCGCCAGACGCCACCCTCGACACGCTGCCCGTGCTGCTGCGGTACATCCAACGGGATGCCGGCATTCAGTCCGACATTGAGGAATTCCACCAGCATAATGGCCGTCAAACCCCAGATCTGGTAATCCCCATATTGCCAGGCCGGCACAAAAAACGACTGCTGCTTATAACGCAGCTCATCTGTACGCAGGCGCTCATCTTCCAGGAAAAAAGCCACGGGAACCCGAAAAACACGATCCAGCTCATCCAGGTTAGCATGCAACTTTATGGATTCCGGCACCAACCCCACATAAGGCGTAACCTTGATACCAAAGCGGGAAATCACCTGCCCGGTACGGCCCAGGATATCCACTGATTCACCGGGGACGCCAATCTCTTCATGGGTTTCCCTGAGCGCAGTCATCTGCAGATCGCGATCTTCAGGATCACGCTTACCACCGGGGAATGCCACCTCACCACTGTGGGTATTGAGTCGGGTAGAACGGCGGGTCAGAATAATTTCAGGGTTATGGGTATTATCCGTCAAAGCAATCAATACAGCGGCTTCAGGCAGCGGTACGGCCAGATCCCTGGGGGTGTGTTCTATCAGCTGATTTCGTATTTGTTTCAACATAATCCGGCATGCATCCTTGCCTTTCGTTGTGACTCCGGGAAAGTCATCCAGCTTTCCAATACATTGAAATTACTATATCCCCGGTTCCCACTATTCTCCAGCGACAAATCGCTTAAACAACCATTCTCCATCAGAAAAGCAATATTAAGGCCAATTATTCCTTTAGACGCTATTTCCACCCTTCAGGTTCAATCCTTTCTTCACGGAAGGTAGACTGGTGATTAGGGGAAGTCAGGGTAATCACATCATGAATTATTGCAGTCATTGTGGAGCATCCGTTGAACTGGCGGTACCGGATGGCGATAACCGGGAACGCTATATCTGTCGCCAATGTGGCGTTATCCACTACCAGAACCCGAAAATTGTCGCCGGTATATTGCCCTGGCTGGATGATCAAATTCTGCTCTGCAAACGGGCGATCGAGCCCCGAAGTGGACTCTGGACACTCCCTGCCGGCTTTATGGAGTTGGGTGAAACCACCCGGGAGGCTGCGCTGCGGGAAACCTGGGAAGAAGCAAGAGCCCGGGTCAAAGAGCCCGAACTTTATCTGGTCTTTAATATTCCCCATATCGATCAGGTCTACATGATCTTTCGAGGCGAACTGGAAAACACTGATTTTGCGCCCGGCGAAGAAAGCCTGGAAACCCGACTGTTTGCAGAAGCGGACATTCCCTGGCGTGAACTGGCCTTCTCATCCATCAAAGCCAGCCTGAGCCAATACTTCAACGATCGGCAAAATAAACATTTCCCGGTGCATATGAAAGATCTGAAACTATCAATGTCTGACTAACCCGGATATTTCATAAATAAAGGCAAGTTCCGTCCAATCTTTTGGTACGATTGGCTTGACAAAAAAATGCTTCGGAAACAGCAAACCGGAACTTGCCATGACCTCATCTTCACAAGAGCAGCTTCGTTTTCACCCTTCAAATGGTAAAACTATCCGTGCGGACT
>MUIA01000241.1 GCA_002084115.1 Oceanospirillales bacterium LUC14_002_19_P2
CTATAGGCATCGTCCGACAGGTTAGACAAACCGGTTGCGGTTGTTTTGCCAAAAGAGGACAGAAGGTAGTCAGAGTACAGCTCAATCAGATCGTGTTTCATACCGGCAATAATGCCGTATTTTGAGTCTTGTGCGTAACTTGAGTTACTAAAGAGAAAAGTCACTTAAATGTCAGGAATAATGATGGATTGACACCCTTAGCAATGGCAATTGTTAGTGAGTGTGACTTGATAGCATTAGAGTTGATGGAAAAAGGAGCAGATGTTGATAGTATTTTGGTGTTGGATTTTCAGAGTCTAAAGTTCTTTTCACGAATGCTAGAAGTGTATGGGCTTGATGCGCCAGTCGATGATGATTTCGCTAAAAAGCTTAAAGTGCGCATGCGTGAATGTGATGGTAAAGCTTAGTATAAATTGGAACAGGGGATAAGATGGTTCCCTGTTCCTGTGATAGCTAATTTTTAACCTTGCCTGTCGATCCAGAGGAGTGTGGCGCCAATGACGGCAGCAGGCATAACTATCAGGTTGATGAACGGAATAATCGTAAATAACGCCACAATGCCACCAAAAGCAAGCAATTGTGTACGCTGACGGTTTTTGAGTTGTATCAGCATATCCTTGAAGCGAACCTGCTGGTTATCCGCCGGGTAGTCCACATATTGAACCGCCATCATCCAGGCAGAAAACAGCGCCCATAGAAAAGGTGCAGCAAGATTGATCACTGGAATGAAAGTCAGTATCAAAAGTCCCAGCGCCCGAGGCAGGTAATACACAAGCTTCTGGCCTTCCCGTGCGATGCTGCGGGGAATGATGGCAATCAGGTCTCTCCAACCATTATCTTCCGGCAACAGGTGTGGAGTGCGCTCACGCTGAATCTTTTCTGCCAGAAAACCATTAAAGGGGGCTGCAATAAAATTAGCAACCAAGGTAAAGGTGAAAAACACGACCAGAGCGATCGTGAGGGCAAACAACGGCCACAGCAGAATGTGCAGAAAGGACAACCAATCTGGCAGCCAGGCAACAGTCTGGTCAACCCAAACGGAAAACTGTTGACCTGCCCACCAGATCAGCAGGCCAAACACCAGAATGTTGATAGCCAATGGAATGGCAATAAAGGGCAAAACCGCCGGTTCCTTCAGGCGCTTGAGGCCTTGAAGGAAGTAATCGAGTCCACCGACTGGCGACTGCAGGGGGTTGGGCATTGGGTTACCTGTCTATCAGCACAATTGAAAGGATTCACTGGTTCAGATATTCGCAGACCGTTATGATGTCTGCCACAGTTTTTCGCCGCACAATGGTAACGGAATTCGGAGCGATTGATGAGTGAAGTGAAACATGCCCGCCTGCTGATCCTGGGCTCTGGCCCGGCCGGTTATACCGCCGCGGTTTATGCCGCCCGGGCAAACCTGAATCCGGTCATGATCACCGGTATGCAAATGGGTGGGCAGCTGACCACCACCACGGAGGTGGATAACTGGCCGGGTGATGTGGAAGGTCTGCAGGGGCCTGCCCTGATGGAGCGGATGAAGGCCCATGCCGAGCGGTTTGATACCGAGATCATTTTTGACCATATCCATACAGCTGATCTGAAGACGCGTCCATTCCGTCTGGAAGGTGACAGTGGCGTCTATACCTGTGATGCCCTGATCATCGCGACCGGCGCCAGTGCCCGTTACCTGGGGTTGGACAGTGAAGAAGCCTTCAAAGGCCGTGGCGTATCTGCCTGTGCAACCTGTGACGGGTTCTTCTATCGCAAGCAGCATGTTGCGGTTGTCGGCGGTGGCAATACTGCGGTGGAAGAGGCGCTGTATCTGTCCAATATCGCGGAAACGGTAACCGTGATTCACCGTCGTGAGCAGTTCCGTTCAGAAAAAATCCTGCAGGATAAGCTCTACGATAAGGCGCAGAATGGCAACATCCGTCTGGTGCTGGATTCCGTTCTGGAGGAAGTGCTAGGGGATGATGCCGGTGTGACCGGTGTGCGAGTGAAAAATGTCAAGACAGGTGAAATGTCTGATATCGATGTGATGGGTGTCTTTATCGCTATCGGTCATAGCCCGAATACAGAGATTTTTGCCGACCAGCTGGACATGAAAGACGGCTATATCAAGGTGCAGAGTGGTACCGAAGGGAATGCGACGCAAACCTCCATCCCCGGTGTATTTGCTGCCGGTGATGTCATGGATCATATCTACCGTCAGGCAATTACTTCTGCCGGTACCGGTTGCATGGCGGCGCTGGATGCGGAGCGTTTTCTTGATACTGAACAGGAAAACCAGTAAGTCGCATTGTTGATGATGGCGCGAAGCTCAGTCGGATTTCGTTGCCAGCTGTGAGAGTGGCTGCTGGTAGCTGTCACTCAATCCAAAAACTGCCACCGCGGTCGCCAGGCTGCAGGCGGTCAGCACCCAGGCGGGACTGTATAACAATCCTGCCTGGCAAAGACTTTCCAGTAAGGCGGGTGTCAGTCCGCCAATCAGCGCAAATGCCAGGTTATGGCAACAGGCAACCCCTGTTGTTCGCACCGCTGTGGGAAACAGTTCGACCAGCATGGTCTCATAGCAGCTCATGATCATGCCGAAAGGCACAGTGATCAGTGCAATGATATAACTCCATTCCGGGGTGTTTAGAAGGATTGCCCATACGGGAAGCGCCGATAAAGTCAGCAGTCCCAAGCCTGCAAATAGAATAGGGCGACGTCCGGTTTTATCGGACCAGTGGGCAAACATCACCGTATTCAAGCAAATAAATAAGAAAAGCACGGTGGTCAGGGTGAAGTCAGAAATTCCTGTGTTATGTAAATAATGATGACTGTATCTCGGTATGAAGAGTAAAACAGCGACAATCGATGCCGGTACGGAAGCAATCAGTAGCCCCCTGATCAAGTGGGCGGGAAATTGGGTAATGATGATTTTCAGCGGTAGTCCTGAAGGCGTATCTGCTGAGCAGGCCGCTTTAAAAATAGGCGTTTCACTGAATTTTCTACGCCAGTAGTAACCCGCAATGCCCAGTATGCCACCGACAATAAAGGGTATACGCCATCCCCACTGGCTGATTTGAGCATCATTCAAAATGCTGTGCAGGAATACGCCGCTCAGGCTACCTACCACATTGCCAAAAGTGACGCCGGCGATTACCAGCCCGGTAGCACCGCCGCATCGGTTTGCTGGTGCTTGCTCTGCCGAGTAGACAATGGCGCCGGGCAGTTCGCCGCCAAGGGATATACCCTGTATCACTCGCAATGCCAGGAGTAGGCACGGGGCAAGAGAACCTATCATGCGATAATCAGGCAATAGGCCAATCCCCAGTGTTGCCAGGGACATCAAGGTGATGGAGCTCAGGAAAACGGTCCGCCGGCCATGACGGTCGCTAATATGCCCAAACAGGAGTCCTCCCAATGGACGCAGGATATAGCCCACGGCAAAGAGCAGCATGACGGGTAGAATCCCGCTCCATCCACTCGCCGGAGGAAAGAAATTGGCAGCAATCTGGGGGGCGAAGAGGATAAACAGGGTAAAGTCGAAAAACTCTAGCGTACTGCCTGCGGCTGACAATAGCTTCAGGGTGCCCGGAGAGAGAGACAGCATACTGGCCATGTGAGAACGGTGACACCCTTAACTGGGAAAATATTGGCGAGCCCAGTATGGTCAATCATGCAGAATCAGCCAGTTAGATCCCTTGCTATAAGTGCCTTTGGTTAGGTTCTGTCACCGAACAATATGGCCATTTCATCACTGATCTGCTTGCGCATATCCATCAGTTTGATGGCAGTATCCTTGAGTCTGATGTCTTCCTCGGTTTCCGGTACCCACTCCGGAATGCTCACCGGATGACCCGATTCGTCGACGGCTACCATGATGAGAATGCAGTGGGTAGTCTGGCGACGATCACCGGATTTAGGGTCACAGGCTAGTACATTGATATCGATGTGCATGGAGCTGCGACCGGTGTAGATGACCCTGGCTTCCACCTCAACCAGGTTGCCGACATGGATCGGGGAAACAAACCGGATGCCGCCGACATACGCTGTGACGCAGTAACGCCCACTCCAGCCTGCGGCACAGGCGTAACCGGCGAGGTCAATCCATTTCATCACAGCGCCGCCGTGGACCTTGCCACCGAAGTTGACGTCTGCAGGCTCTGCCAGAAAGCGTAAGTTGAGAGTGCGTTGGTTGCCCATAGTGATATTCCTGTCCCTGGTTCATTGAATCCGTTGATCAGTCGGCGCGAGAGCGAATCTTTTCCAGTACTTTCAACCAGCCGTCCTTTCCATAGGAGACGTCTTCCATTTTGAAGCGTACCAGCACCCGTAAATCGTCCCGCTCTTCTACGGTTTGGATGTCGCTGGCGGCGTTGTCGAGTACGTGCTCATGGCCTTCGTTGTCCTTGTAGAGCGTGATCAGGTGGCCTTCACCATTCAATTTTCCGTAGGCCAGTGATAGCCGATCCTCGCTTACGCCGCGCTCCTGCAGGATCTGGTATTTCAGTAGGGCGAAATCCTCGCAGTCTCCCGCCATGTTCTGCTTCATTTCTTCCGGTGTTTGCCAGTAGTCGGTTGCCTGGAACTGCCGGGAATCCCGCACATACTTGTAGTTCTTGTTGACCATGTTGTTGACCATAAAAACCTGGTCAGGCACCGGTTTTGCCGTCTGACTCGCTTGCCCCGACTTGCTGATCGCCGAGGGGGAAGATTCTGCAGGCGGTTCCTGGTCTTTTCCCAGGTAGCGGGAAAATTCATCAGCATGCTTTCGCTCTACCGGTTTTTTACTTGTTGTTGATTCAGACTGGGTGTTCAGCAGGTTACTCTGCGTTCCCTGTCCGGACGTCCTTTGTGTGCCAGACATACATACATCACAGCAATTCGTCAGGTCTATACCATCAAGTCTAGTTGTCAGGCGTTGGCGGTCGGTGCGTAGGTTGCAAGGAGGCGGGTGTGGTTATGGATAATCCTGATAAAGCGGGGTTTGTATTCAGTGAAAGGTTATATTGAGAGCGGGCAGGTACAGAGACCTGCCCGAAGGGGAATGAAATCAGGCGTTATTAACGGCTTTCTTGGTGTTATCCAGGCCAAAGTTATCCGCCAGGGTGCCGGCTTCTTCCGGATCGCTTTTGAGGGCGTAATCCTTGGGAGCTTCAACCGCCTGTGACGCTTTTTCGTCGCTATTGCCTGAAAGCAGGGTGTTGCTGCTTAGCAGGGCATCATTCAGGCGCTGGCGGGTCAGCTCATCGGTGCACAGTTCATTGGCGCTGGCGGCCATATGCTCGTGTACATCGCGATAGCTTTCCGTCATGCGGTTGACCAGATGCGCGGTGGTGCTGAAATGATCCGCGACTTTTTCCTTGTATTCATTGAGTTCGGCCTCGGCCTTGTCCAGTTGCTTGCGCAGCTGGCTGCTCCCGGTGCGGGAACCACCCAGGAGGTGATTGATGACCATTCCCATCAACAGGCCGGTAAAGAAGGCCAGTCCACCCGTCATCCACAACAAGTTCGCTGTTTCCAAAATAAGCCTCTTTGATTCGTCAGTAGTTCCCGGCTGAGACTCTAACTTATAATCTTTTATCCCGGCTGTATAGAGCGGTGGGGTTACCATCTGTGGCAAATTGTTGCCACTATTGATACAGGTCGGTAAAGTGTCGCGCCTGCGGGGCAAAGGGCAGGAAGCCTGTCGCAGGCCGTGCAGCAGTCAGAAAAAACATCAGCGCAGGGATTACCATGACACCCAGTGAGCGGACACCCATTGAGCGTTATCGTCTGGATCTCCAGCGGGAGGGCTTTGTCCATGATGAGGCCCAGGAAAACGCGGTGCATCACCTGCAGCGGCTTTACGATGATTTGCTGGCTGCGGACGCGCGCCAGGCATCGGGCCTGAAACGCCTTGTTTCAAAGTTGCAGCGGCGTCAACCGGAACCTTTGCAGGGTCTGTATTTCTGGGGCTGTGTTGGTCGGGGCAAGACGTATCTGGTGGATACTTTTTTCGACAGCTTGCCTTTTCCCGACAAGATGCGAACCCATTTCCATCGGTTCATGCGACGGGTGCATGAGGAGCTAAAATCCCTGGATGGTGAAAAGAACCCCTTGGTGATTGTTGGGCAGCGGTTGGCGGCTGAAGCCAGAATCATCTGCTTTGATGAGTTTTTCGTTTCCGATATTACCGATGCCATGATCCTTGGTGGTCTTTTGGAACAGTTGTTCAAGAATGGCGTTACGCTGGTAGCAACCAGCAATATCGTTCCGGATGAGCTCTATAAAGACGGCCTTCAGCGTGCTCGGTTCCTGCCAGCTATTGAGTTGTTGAACCGGTATACCGAGGTCGTCAATGTCGACAGTGGGGTGGACTACCGTCTGCGGGTGCTTGAGCAGGCACAGATTTACCATCATCCACTGGATGAGGCGGCCAGGGACAGCCTGCATGACAGTTTCTGCAAGCTGGTGGCTGACAGTGCCCATATCCAGGAAGGGCGGGTGCTGGAGATAGAAGGGCGTCCGATCCGGACGATCCGGATCTGTGATGATATCGGCTGGTTCACATTTGTTGCCCTCTGTGATGGCCCGCGGAGCCAGAATGACTATATTGAACTGGCCAGAGAGTTCCACACCGTCTTGATTGAGCAGGTACCGCAGCTGAATGGCAGCATGGATGATCAGGCACGGCGTTTTATCAATCTCGTAGATGAGTTCTATGATCGGGGGGTGAACCTGATCATGTCAGGTGAGACGGCACTGGAATCCCTGTATCGCGATGGACGACTGGAGTTTGAGTTCAAACGGACGTTGAGCCGGTTGCATGAAATGCAATCCCGGGAATACCTGGCCAGGCCCCATAATCCCTGAAGCTTGGCAGGATGAATAATCATCAATATTTGCTGAAAACCAACTTATGACCTCTGACAGCCTCTCATTGAATCCGGAACAGCACAGTGCGCTCGCCGGCCTGTTCAAACAGTTGGGGTATGAAGGCCGGCTGAAACTGGTGCTGGCCTGCATGGTGGAGCCCCAGCCGGTCGCTCGCCTATCGGAATTGGCCGGTATGTCTCAGTCGCTGACCAGCCATCACCTCAAGGGATTGCGCGATGCCCGTATACTTAAGGCCTGCCGCCAGGGTAAACAGGTGCTCTACACGCTGGATGATGACCATATTCGGTGTGTTCTTAATGACTCAAGTTACGCAGTAACGAATAACCTTAGCTGCTCGAATGATGCCCGCAGAGCGGTCATGTAAATCTTCGCCCTGAGCTGAAAATGATTGACCTTCAGTTTCAGGGAGAGGGTTT
>MUIA01000156.1 GCA_002084115.1 Oceanospirillales bacterium LUC14_002_19_P2
GAAACCCTCTCCCTGAAACTGAAGGTCAATCATTTTCAGCTCAGGGCGAAGATTTACATGACCGCTCTGCGGGCATCATTCGAGCAGCTAAGGTTATTCGTTACTGCGTAACTTGAGTTAACAATATCCAGACGATGCTTGGCACTTTCAGCTTGCTGGATGCCACTCACCATTAAAGGAATACCAACGGGTCCCAACAAAGCGCCGAATACCGCCTTAACCACACCACAGGACTTGTCTTCCTGAGCACCATCCAGTCGCTCAAGCAGCTCCACGGTTTTTTGCACGCTTTTTTCCTCTTTACGCGCCTTGAGATCCTCCAGTATCTCAATCTGGTTCTTGATCTCAAGATCTTCCTTCTCAGCTTTTAACCCATTCAGTAATGACTCCAACTGATCCGGAGACAAGGTGCCAAGATAACTCACATCGGTTGACGTTGGTGGCGCCAAAAGAAGGCGGCCGCCATCCTGCCTTACAACACCATCGACAGGGTTTTCAGATACCTGCCCGAAACTCACACCCTGCCCAAGATTGCCTGCTGAAACTGTCGTCCGCTCAATCTGACCGGGAGCGAGTTCTTCCTGGGGCCTGACAGGCTGATTGCCCGAAGTTCCATCAATTCTTGCCATCAGCCTGCCTCCTGCGTAGCCTTTAATGCCTGTTTAGCCAGTCCTAATTCCGCTCGTAATTGCGACTGATCACCGCACACCCGGATGGCCCGCTCAAACATCTGCTGAGCCTGCACTATCTCACCGGATGCCTCATAAACCGAACCAAGCGCCAATAACGCGTGGGGATTTTGTTCATCCAGCGCAATTGCCTGTTCCAGCAAGGCTATGGCACTGTCTGAATCGTCCAAAGCAAAACGACAACATCCCAACCCCTGGAGATAACGCGGTTCCGTGTGATCGTGCATACCCAGAAACAGAAACAGCGATTCAGCTTCCTCGACATGCCCGGCTTCATAGCGGGCATAAGCTATGGCGTGGATTGCCTCCAGCAATTGAGGATCAAACTTTTTGTGACTTGCAATGGTTTCACCATCCTTCAGGCGCCCTAACAGTGGGGCATCCACCCCCAACGATGCTAATAATCCCCTTACCCCCGTCATTCAACATACCTCCCTGCCCGAGTTACATAACGGCTGATTCCTATAAAGATATGTAGGCAGATACCCCTCAAAGTGATTAAAACGAAATCGCCCGGTAATTCGCTATTTCCAAATGCACTATTGATGGTGATTTCAGTATTAAAACGCACGGAATAGACAGCATTGCAATAAGCACTGCAATTCGTAATAACGATCGTCATAGTCGCTACGTCTTTTCTATCCATTGACGGTACAACAATATTCAAACCGGATTGAAACGGGCACAATAAGAACAACAATAAACAGACTGATTCGAATCCAGAAGAACAAAGCAGGAGTCAAACCATGCGATCCCTGACAACCACACTCGCCCTTGGCTGCATGACATTTTTGCTGTCTGCCTGCTCCAGCCTGCCGAATGACCATAATCTAGCCAGTTACGCCATGACCACCGGCGTCCAGAAACTCTTCGACATCAATCACTATAATGCTGCCGTCTACGAGCCAGTGTATGTCCCTCGTGAAGATCCATTGGTACCCATGAGGGATGCGGCCTATACACGCCTTGAGAACGTGATCAAAGCGGCACTGGAAAGCAAAGGCCTGCAAGAAGGGGAACTTTCAGAACACACCATCCGGGTTCGTTTCGGTCTGGCCTCTGAATACCTGCTGAGCGATGCAGAACTGGCTTCAGCCATGGGTCTAAACCCGGGACTGGTGACCAGCCAGAAAGATAGCAAGCTCACCATCGGGATTACCCTGATCCGGGCTGACACAGACGAGGTCCTCTGGAATGGCGCACTGCAAGGGGTCATGCTGAAAGGTCTTGATCCTGAACAACGGGATCAGCGACTCAAACAGGCCGTCGCGACACTGTTAAGCTCACTGTAAATACAGAAACAGGTGATGGCAGGAACAAAACCCTGCCATCATGTCCAAAGGCAATCAGCCATTAATGGCTTCATAAACCGTAAAACCATTCCGCTTTGCCAAAACGTGGCAATGACCAAAAACCGCTTCAATAATCGGCGGATAACGCAGAAAACTGTTAGCCACAATTCGCAGGCGCCCCCGGGGTTTCAACAGAGACTTTGATTCCCTGAGAAATTGCTCTGTTGTTTCATACTGTGTTTTCACCCCTTCATGAAAGGGAGGATTGGAAACAACCGCATTAAAACGTCCACGGACGTTTTCCAAACCGTTACTACCAATGACAGCCACAGGCTCGATCTCATTAATCCGGCAAGTTTCACGGGTAGCAGCCAGGGCCATGGCGTCATTGTCGAGCAAGGACAGTCGGATGCCCGGAAACCGCTTCGCCAACCAGGTACCAACAACGCCTGAACCACAACCAAAATCGAGAATATCGCCTTTAAAACCCGCTTCCATGGTTTCCAGCAATAACCGGGTGCCGACATCCAAACGGCCATGGTTGAATACCCCAGGTAATGTCACGGCCTTGATACAAACATCATGCACAACCTCTTCAAATGAGGCTATCCAGTCGTCAATGACAAACGGTGACGGTTTAACTGTTGGCGTTAACACATATAGCGAACAGTGACGGGCAGAATCAATTTTCACGACATCACCGTACGCCGCCAGCCGCTTTTGCCAGGACTTGATACCACTACCGTTTTCCCCCACCAACAGCAAGCGACCATTATCCATTAACAGAGGCAGACTCATTGCCAAAAGATAATTCATGAATTCCCGGCTTTTCTGCAAATACAGAATAACGGTATCCGGTTTTTCTTCCTGGACGGGAATACACTCCCCATAGACGAGGCATGCATCACTGACACCAAGATCCGCAAGTCGTGAGCGAACCGCCTCACTGGTGGTAAAGACGTTAACGGAAGCCGTACCCTGCTGACACAGCTGGGACACAAAGTCATCATTTTCTGGCTGAATCACGAGAATACGTTCAGCCTCCAGCACATCACTGTTCTTAACCAGCAGCTGGCTGGGATTCGTCAGCACATTCATTCCGTATCCTGTCATCTCGCCTTGAAAACCATCACAACCTATTACAGGCCAATAACGACCCGAAAAAGGCGCCGTTTTATAACCGATCCAGACAGCGCACACAAACAACAACGGATAAACAACGCGTTACGTAGAATGACGAATTCAGCTAAACCGAAGGCTCAGCTATAGTTGCCGGTCCTGAATTCAAGTCATAAATGCATAACCCATGACTTTTCTTGCATCCACTCCAGTTAACTCTTTGAATGCCTCATATGGAGTTTTGTAACCAAGGCATTTTCTGGGTCTACTGTTCAGCTT
>MUIA01000242.1 GCA_002084115.1 Oceanospirillales bacterium LUC14_002_19_P2
GTTAATAACGAAATCGCATCAATGAAATTTTGAAAGAGCCTGGAATTCATAACAGTCATCCCCTGATAGCCGGATGGTTCAGGGAGTATAGGTCAACCAACCATCAGGGGTAACTTAGCCCTATATCGCTATGTTAGCGATACTAACCTGGCATTCGGGATAAAACCGGCATTGCAGTGGTCTTAACAGAGAATGTTACAAGGATGGAATTTCAATATCATGGAAGCAACAACATCATCAACACAAACTTCACGCCAACGCGATTATAGATCGGGAAGTGACGATGACAGCCGTTCAGAAAGTACGGCAGGTGCTTCAACTTCACGAAGAAACGTCACACCATGCATGCCTACACAAAGCTCTGCCCACGCTCCCAGCACAAGCAGTCAAGTAGTATCACAAAAAACCCGGCATATAACATATACAACAACTGAAACTAATGACTTGACACCGCAAGACTCCAAAACACTTGAGATGTTATCGAGAGCGCTTTTCACACCCACGAAAAGATGGAATTTTTTACTTAATGACGACAAGAATCTATGTCACAGGTTTAAGGAAATCGTTGAACTAGTACTGCTTGACCAAAATGGTGAGCAGTCGCAAAATGAAAGATCAATACAACTGAGAATGTGTCTTGATAAATTGTTTCAATCGGAAGACATGGGATGGGAGTTTATATATAGGAATATCCCTACTTACAGAAAAGAAGGAACCCAAATCATATTTAAATCACCAGCATTCTTTGTCAGCACATACATTCTTGGCCTATCGCTTCAAGACATATTTTTGGAATACCATGAATTCGTCATTAAATCTCAGCGATTCGACAGACAGGGCTTCATGAAGAAGCATTCACAAGCATTTCTGGCACTGAATTTACTCGCAAAGGACCATGCAACCACCTTTGAAAAAACACTGCCAAACCTCGAAAAAGAACAACGCATATTATTTAAAGAATGGCTAGAATCCGTATCACGGTATATCACTCATAACCAAACTTATTACTGGTACGACTGTTATCAGGTAATGATTGAACCTTTATTGAACCGCGACCATTTTAAAACAGCAGCACAGCTTGTAGCAGAGATCAATTCGGCAATTATGTCTATTCATAGAGTCGCCTGGCATGATAACGAGGACTACTACAAAGAACCGATCGATCCGGGGCATCTAAGATCTACTTATTACACGCCCTTATCTCTGAAAAACGTATCCAGAGCCTATATCCGATTGCTTGAATTAAAAAAACACTTGCAAAGCACCATTAGCCTTCCCCTTGAACAAACATCTTTTGACTTTAATTATGCTTTAAAAAATACACAGCAATTACTGGATTCGATCGGACATCCCGATATGGCTATATTCCAAGAAGAAACTGGGGTAGCTATGCAACGTGAAGGATCCAGGGATGTTTACACTCAATGCTTAACACCCACCTTTTATACTTGCATTCGTGAAACTCCCAATACAGCAATGCTGGCCATTGATTATGTCAGCTGTGAGGAACTGGCAGACATATTTTCCAAACCATCAGCAATACAAACACGCGGGAAGCGTAAGTATCCAGAACCGTTAACATCAGGCATCGCAGCTGCCAAAACAAAAAAGTAACCACGAAATTCAACAAATATCCGGCTTCCAGTATTGAGACAGTACAGGCCACTGTCATTCAAGGCATTTCCTATCCGTTAGATGACAAGCATCAAAACCTCTGGAAAACTGGCTTCCTACGCAATAATCATGATTGATACAAGTCATGATTTTGATGTGGATTTATCTTATGATGCCCTCACTTTGCAATGGTGCCGTAAAGAGACGGAAATTTCGTGTAACTTTCGGCCCAGTGCGCGAGCATGCTCCGGCAGACTCAACGCACTGGAGGGACGGGGTGAAATACCCCGGCTGTACCCGCAACTGTAACAGGCGAGCCGCCACTCACATTGTGCCACTGGAGCGATCCGGGAAGGCGAGTGAAGGCAACGACCCTGGAGCCAGGAAACCTGCCCTGCAAAACCAACAGACCAGGCCGAACATCTGTTCATGTCTGTGTCATACCGGGCGGGTTTACCTGGTTGTTGAAATCATTCTCTGATTTCCTGCCTTGAGGGCGGGACAGTCATGCGACCACAGGTCGCAGCTGCCCTACGCCTGAACAAACGACTCCCGCCTTATAGAAGCTGTGGTGCACCCAACGGTGACACCGGGAGTTGGCGACATGAAGCGAATCCTGCTGTCCATTCTGATGCTACTGACCATCCCTGCCTGGGGTGCGGCTGTCTGTGAGCAAGACGCCACCGGTCAGTCCGTCTGTCTGGACAAGCCGGCCCGCCGCATTGTCAGCCTCGCCCCCAACATCACCGAACTGCTGTTTGCCGCCGGTGCCGGTACCCATATTGCCGGTGTCGACAGTTACAGCACCTACCCGGCCGCCGCCAACGAGATCACCACCATCGGTGGTTTTCCCAACATCAGTGTCGAAGCCCTGCTGGCGCTTCAGCCTGATCTGGTGGTGGTCTGGGCTGGTGTGACCTCACCACAGCTCAGCGAGAAGATTGAGTCCCTGGGGATTCGGGTCTTTCATTTGGGTCAGGCCACCATTCCCGATGTGGCGACGTCTATCCGCACCCTGGGCCGACTGGCCGGGACGGCAACGGTCGCCAACCGCAATGCGGATGCGTTCCTGGCCCGTTATGAAACCCTGCACGATCGTTACGCCGATCGCACACCGGTCAGTGTTTTCTTCGAGATCTGGCATGCGCCCCTGCGCACGGTTGGCGGACGCCACCTGACCAGCCAGGCCATTGCCCTGTGCGGTGGAAAGAACGTCTTTGCCGACCAGAAGGTCAATGTGCCTGCCGTAGGTATCGAGTCCCTGCTGGCGCGCAACCCGGATGCCATTGTCAGCACCGATCGGGTCGGTAATGACCAGGACATCTATCAGCGCTGGCAGAAACTGACCGTGCTGGAGGCGGTGCGCGAACAACAGCTGATCACCCTGCCGGACAAACTGATCTCACTGCCGACACCCCGGATGCTCGACGGCGCCGAAATGCTCTGCGAGCAATTGCAGGCGATACGCGACAACCACCAGCCCCCAAAGCAACTGATCGCCGGACACACTGAATAACCGGCGACATAACAACATTGTTTGACACGAACACAATCCGACTTCACAAGGTAATAAGAGAATGACCAAGCCTTCTGCTCTTGCGCTGTTGCCGCTCGCCATCATGGCTGCCAATGTGCACGCTGAAGATGTGTATGAAATGGATAACGTGGTGGTGACCGCCTCCCGTACGGCGCAGACCATTGATGAAACCCTGGCGCCTGTTACGGTGATCAGCCGCAAGGACATTGAGCAGAGTCAGGCGTCCAGCGTGCCGGAGTTGCTGAAACGTGTGCCCGGCATGCAGGTTTCCACCAGCGGTGGTGCAGGCAGCACCACCAGTATCTACCTGCGCGGCACCAAAACCGCCCAGACACTGGTACTGCTGGATGGCCACAGAATCGATTCCGCCACCAGCGGCAGCGCCTCTCTGCAGATCATTGATCCCGACATGATTGAGCGGATCGAAGTAGTTCGTGGCCCACGCTCCAGCCTCTATGGCGCCGATGCGGTCGGCGGTGTTATCCAGATTCTCACCCGTAAAGGCCACCGCGATCCACGTCTCGCCCTCAAGATTGGCGCCGGTAGCCATGGTACAAACCAATATGGCCTGAATTATGGCGGTAAAGTCGGTGGCACCAGTTTCAACATTGGCGGCAAGTTCTTTGAAACTGAAGGCTATGACAATACCTCCAGCAAATCGAATTATTCTGGCGATGATGACGCTTACAGGAATAAATCATTCACAGCCAGCGTTTCCCACACTTTCGACAATAATGTCGAAGCCGGTGTGAATCTTCTTCACTCTGAGGGCAAGAACGAATACGACAGCAGCTATTACATGCGCCCGTATGATGAGTTTCGCTTCTCTACAATCAATGCCTTCCTGAATATACCGGTTAACGACAACTGGACGACACGCCTCTCTACTGGCTATAGCAATGAGATGGGCGAAAATTTCCAGCGGTTGCTCGATGGCACCCACAAGAAAAATGGTTCCATCAAGTCCATGCGAAATACCGCCAGCTGGTTGAATGACATCGCCTGGGCGGATAACCAGTTGTTGACGGCAGGTATCGACTACTCCAATGATCGCGTCGATACCAAACCGAATAGCTACGAGGTTGATTCCCGTTACAATAAAGCTGTCTTTGTTCAAAACCAGTCATCCTTTGAAAACAGTGACCTTCAGGTAGGCTTGCGTCGTGATAAAAACGAGGCCTTCGGTTACAAGACGACCGGCAATATCAGCTGGGGTGTCAATCTGACCGATAATTACCGCCTTATCACGTCGTATGGCACGGCCTTCCGCGCACCAACAATGATGGACCTTTACTATCCCGGCAGCGAAAGTCCTGATCTGAAACCTGAAAAATCCAAGAATGCAGAGATTGAACTGCGAGGCAACCTGAGCCAGGTCAGTCATTGGAGTGTGGCTGTATTCCAGAATGATATGGATGACATGCTGCTGTGGGATGGCGTATTGAGACGGGTTAACAATATCGAGAAGGCGCGTATCCGTGGTATCGAAGCGACCTTCAATACTCAAATGGTCGGCTGGGATATCACAACCTCTGCCACCTACCTTGATCCAAAGAACCTTTCCGATAACGAGAAAACAAAGGACAAAGTACTGCAGCGCCGTGCACGCCAGTTGTTCAGCTTGGATGCTGATCGCGCATTCGGCCGGTTTTCTTTCGGCGGTACTGTGCGAGCCCAGGGCAAGAGCTATGATGATGCGGAAAATGAAGATCGTCTGAGTGGCTTTGTGACTGTTGACCTTCGTACCGCTTACCGATTCAGTTCAGAACTGAAAGGTGAGCTTAAGCTAGCCAACCTGATGAATAAAGAGTACCAGACTGCGCTGGGCTACCAGGGCGAACCCCGTGGCGCCTTCGTCTCCATGATCTGGACACCTGAGATCTAAATAGGGTCATTCATGCAGGAAGCCTGATCCAAGCGACAAGGATGTCGGACAGTTTAGCGACTCAGCGAAGACAACCTGTGCAGTTGTTCACAGGTTGTCTCTCCCCGTTATTATGACTTGAATTCACCCCTGCAACGCCTGATTGCCACTGCACACCTGCCTCATCAACCCGGCTTTCGATCAACCCGTTTCTGCATCAACATATCCCCATAGAAAATGAGAAACGTGCCATAAGCCAGAATCCACAAAAGAATGGATATGAAATAAAAACCGATCCGCAGTTCAGGGACCAGTTCAGGCAATACACTTCGCATTAGTGCAGAGAAGACCGGTAAACCCAGTGCAAACCCTACGGCCCTGTCCGGTAATTCCAGTGGGCGACCTGTATGCCCCAGCGTCACCCGACAGATCATGGCCAGAATCAATCCTCCCATCCCACCGATCGCCAATACGTGAAGTGCCATCACATCGTCCCACCCGGCGAGAGGCGTCAGTGCAAGAAGCAACAATCCCATTACGATACAGGCGTAGGACAAGTGCAATGACCACAGTAAAGGCTCCTGTAACGTCAGCCAGGGTTTCCATCGCAAAAGTCGCCATGCATTGGCGGCACTGGCAATGAGTAACATTGCTGCAACCAAGCCTGAATTAACAGGCACCATGCTCACCTTGGCCAACAACACGAATACTGCAGGCACAAGTGCCATCAGCTCCAGCCAGCGTAACCGCTCCGGCTGAGGGAAACCGAGACGAACCGACGTAAAGAAAGGAATCACTCGTCCACCCAGCACCAGCATCAAGACGGTGATCAATAGCAGACCATTAGCTGCAGCTTGCATGGCAAGGGTGTGGTCAGCCTGAAACGCGGCATAGTGCATCTGGCCATTGATAACCGCCATCAATAACAACAGTGGTACAAAGAGCAGGTTGCGCCATCCTTTTGCCTTTATGACGGGTCGTGCCAGCATCACGGCCGACAGTGGTAGCCATAGTAAATCCACTATTGTCAGCCACATGGTTGGTTCCTGAACCAGCAGCATTCCCAGGCGCGCAGTCAGCCAGAGCAAAAATAAGCAAGCCAGTTGCCAGCCCCTCACGCCGGGTATGCCTGTCCACGTTTGTACGGCTGTCAGCAGGAAACCCACAATAATAGCGCCGCCAAAACCAAACAGCATTTCATGGGTGTGCCACCAGAAAGGGTTGGTATAGAAAGCCATCTGCCAGCCTCCCAGCAGAAAGCTGCCCCAGACCGACAACGCAACAATCGAAAACAGTGCGCCGCCCAAAAAGAACGGACGAAAGGCCAGCCGAAAGAAAGGGATGATGCGATTTTCTTTTTCGTTATCTGTTATTTGCATAGAAGCAATCCTTGTCAGCACATGTCGGGGTGATTCTGTGCATGCTCTGCAGCCAGGCGTATGACGTAACCTACTTTTATCACGCCCGGCCCAATAATCGTCATCATGTGCGACAGTATCTGCACCGCCATGCCAAGCCCGAAAGGCGTTACCAGTATGTACGCGCCCAGAATGCCTGCCACCGTGGCGATAACACCGCCTGATAGCAATACCTCACTGAGTAAACGATATTTACCGATTTGTTCTGTCATTGCACACCTCCTGACTGGCGGTTGCTTTGGTAATCTGGATCTCCATATTGCGGGCGATGCCTCTGGCCCAATGTTTGGCCTTTTCAGCCAATGGCCCCTGAAAGCGTTCATCAACGGACAGGTCGAATAACGTCAGCCATCGCTGCATGTGGGACGTGCGATACGCCACTAACCCATACAGACGTAAATGTGGCGCAAGGGCATTTCTGCGGTACCGACCAGACCGTAGCAGCAGGGCAGACCAAAACGTTGTCATCACATTCAGGTGTGGCTGCCAGTTCACCTGCGCCACATCATTAAACAGCGGGGCAAGTTCTGAATCCTGACGAACACGTCCGTAAAAGGTATGAACCAGCCTTCGAATATCCCCACGATTAGCAATGTCCGCCATATCACCTTCCTGCATTCGCTCTTTATCAAGTGATTGCAGCGGTCATGCCATAAACGAAAAAGTTAATGATTTCAGGGTGTTACAGAAGGCGTGACAGGTAATACCAATCGTATTTTCTAAGTCCTAAGCCTGATGCCAGCTATCCTTAGGCATCATCAACGAATTCTCTTTGAAACGATGTCTCGCCGACCACAGTTACCCGAAGGTTTTGAGAATAT
>MUIA01000342.1 GCA_002084115.1 Oceanospirillales bacterium LUC14_002_19_P2
GGTTGGAAACCCTCTCCATGAAACTGAAGGTCAATCATTTTCAGCTCAGGGCGAAGATTTACATGACCGCTCTGCGGGCATCATTCGAGCAGCTAAGGTTATTCGTTACTGCGTAACTTGAGTACATAATCTGCCGCTGCCTGGTTTCGCTGCTCCGAATCACCCAGATTCAAATGTTCAGACATTCTTTCAACCTCAGCAATCCACGTCGTATCCAGATCTTCACACTACCCAGTGGTGCACTCAGCTGTTCCGACAGCTCCTGATGCGTCATGCCTTCGAAATATGCCAGCTCAATACACTGGCGCTGCTGTCCTGACAGCGTTTTCAGGCAATGATGAATCTGACCACCTCTTTGCATCCTGAAGACCTGCTCTTCCTGTGACGGCGACTGATCCACCAGCACGCTTGCCTGCTCATCACTGTCGCTGACTTCTACGACCCTACGGCGTCTCAACATATCCAGCGCCTGGTTCCTGACAATGGTATTCATCCAGGTCATGGGGCGGGCCTTGCTGTGGTCATATCGTCCCGCGTTTTGCCAGATTTTGAGATAGGCCTGCTGCAGGCAATCCTCCGCCTGTTGCCGGTCATTCAATATACGCAGGGCAACGGCAAACAGATTCGCCGAGGTGCGCTGATAGAGTTTCTTGAGGGAGGGATGATGTCCCTGGGCACAGCCAGACAAGCAAGTCTGCAACGCTGTCTCAGCCTGCCCGACAGGGGCCGAATTCATATGACGTCCACCGCTTATTGTGATAGTACCGGTTGGGGTTATGAAAAAAGCATCTATGAATGTGACATCCACATGCGGGGTGTTCTAACGCAGGCGATCATACCATGATCGTTGGGCAGGGCGGGAAGTGTCAAAGACTCTGTATTTCCTCACTGACATGCCGGTAGGTTTCAGCCAGCGCCGCGTAGAGTTCGTCAAAACAATGGTCATCATGCGTTCTGGCATCGGCTTCCAGTTCACCGACCGCCCTGACGAGGTCTGCTGCGCCAATGACCTGACTGGCGCCTTTGATTCTATGGGCAAGTTCCGCAATCTGGCCGATATCCCGCTCCTCAATAGCCTGTTCAAGCTGCTGGATATCGCTGTCCGTGGTTTCGACAAACTGGGCAAGAACCTCACGGATCTCTCCCTCATCACCAAAAAAGTCCCGTAGCATCTCCATATTCAGCATAATGTACTCCCTGTACCGCCAGAAAACTGATCCTTATGCTGTAAGGCCTAGTTACACTATAGCGCCCAGAAATCGGTGCTTCGGGAAGAAAAAGTGGCTTATCGCCAATCACCATAAAACCGGCTTGAAGACCATCAAAAAGAAAATACCCAGCATGCTGACAAAGGCCGCCCAGCCCAGGGCGTACCAGTAGCGCATCAAATACCGGTGGGGATAATTGAAACCAGCGGCTTCAGCGTCAGCCTTTGCAGAGTCTCTAGCAATCCGGCACTGAATCCAGACCACCGGCAGCCAGCAAAGGCCAATAAAGCCATAAAGCGCAATACTGAGGAGAAGCCATGAGCTTGAGAGCGGAAAACCCGCCAGCCAAACCATCGCAAACCCTGTGAGGGGCTGCACAACCACAGCAGGCGTTGTGAAACACCAATCTGCTATTACCACCTGCCTGGAAACCACGGCCACCATACCAATATCGCCACTGCGATCAGCGCGCCACATGAAGAAGGCACTGCCAATACCGGTGCCAAACAATACGGTTGATGACAGGATATGAACCAGTTTCAACGGCAGATAATATTCCATGGCGCAGTCGCTCTATCGTTGTTTTTCCATGACACCGCTTATTGCCAACAAGACCAACAGGGGAAGGTTCTTGGCCAGACCACCGAGGGGAGATAACCAGTAGCCTGGCGCCAGAACCGCCAGTGCCGCGGTATAAGCCAGTACAGAGAGAGTCATTAATCCCAGCACCAGGAAACGCCAGCGAGAGAGCCACAGCGCTACTCCCAAGGCAATATCCAGCACACTGGTTGCCAGCACCAAAGTCCCTTGATATGCCGTCGGAATCTGTATCGCATTCAGAATCGGCGCAAAACCAACCTGCCCGTGCACCAACCCTGATATCCCGGACAATATCCAGAGACAACTCAGTACAAACAGTATGATCGGACGAGCCCCATAAAGGCGGGCATGCCAGCGATCCTGCACAAAACTGGATGATAACCGCAGGGTTTCAATGACTGATCGAGGCTGAATCCCCGTATTTTCCTGTCGTGCCGTCGTGGCATTTGCTGGAACCGTATTGCCACGCTCCAGCAAGGTATTGACCGTCTGTCCCATAGGCCCACCACCAAACCGCTCAGCCAGTTGCACAGCAATGCGTACCAGGGGCAGCGGTATAGGGATGCATAAGCCGGCTGGTAGTTGCAGCCACTGGCGCTGCGCAAGCAGGAAGTCCCTCAACGTGACGGGGTCAGGGCCGGCGACGTACAACAGAGCAGTATGAGAATCCCCTTTGCGCTCTGCCTGCTGTACCACAACACTGGCCAGATCTTCCAATAAGACCGGCTGGATTTTCTGCTCGCCTTTTCCCGGTAACATCACCACCCCGGGAAGCGCTGAAAGCGCCCTTAATAACGACGTTCCCCCATAGGAGCCCCGCAAGGACACCACGACGGACGGTCGAATCACCGTACCATCCAGACCAGAAGCCAACAGCCATTCATCAAACCGGTGTTTGCTGGAAATAAAGCCAGATGTCTTCGCATCACCTACCGCTGAAATTTGCACAAAGCGTTTTACACCACAGCGTAAACAGCCGTTGGCCAACGCCTGGGGAGCCTTAAAATGGATACGCTCATAGTCGCCAGGAATGGATTCACGCAGGACGCCGGCGCAATTGATGACCCCATCAACATCCTGCAAATGATCAATCCATGCCTCAGGATCAAGACACTGGTTGAAATCCATCGGAATAGCGGTGACCTGCTTGACCGAGAAACCAGTGTTTGCGCTGCGGCTCGCCAGAACCAGTTGATGCCCAGCCTGCAGTAACTGTTCCACGATCCCACTGGCAATGAATCCATTAGCACCGGTGACAAGGAATTTCACGGAATCATCCTTAATCCATCTGATGCTTACAGTGTATGCACGGCACGCTAAAAAAAGAAAACAGCGTTGAAATCGGACAAGATAATCACAATAAAAGCATCATGACGTTGCCTGATGGCTTGTATTGTATTCCAGTGGAACGGGACATTGAGCGTTACCAGCTATTCCAAATGCCGGGATTATTAACTCAAGTTACGCAGTAACGAATAACCTTAGCTGCTCGAATGATGCCCGCAGAGCGGTCATGTAAATCTTCGCCCTGAGCTGAAAATGATTGACCTTCAGTTTCAGGGAGAGGGTT
>MUIA01000442.1 GCA_002084115.1 Oceanospirillales bacterium LUC14_002_19_P2
TTAATAACGAAATCGCATCAATGAAATTTTGAAAGAGCCTGGAATTCATAACAGTCATCCCCTGATAGCCGGATGGTTCAGGGAGTATAGGTCAACCAACCATCAGGGGTAACTTAGCCGAGGATATTCTTGTCCTCAGAGTTGCCTTTCAAGATTTTTGTAATTCCCCTGTGACAGCCAATCATACTTTCAAAATTATCAGGATGGTTATCGACTTCGCTCACGACAACGGTTACACCGATAAATGACTATCGAAAAGCCTTAAGAAAATAAAGGAGAACAGGCCCAAACCTTTCCCTCTGGAGCAAGAGGAGTTCAACAGAATACTCGAAAAGTCTGACCCATTCTTCAAATGCTACTACACAATAGCTGTTTATACGGGGTTACGTACTGGCGAATTGATCGCTCTGGCTTGGGAGGATGTTGATCTTGAGCAGGGGATAATCACCGTCAGACGCAGCAAAGAAATCAATCACCCCAGCTTTAAGCTGGATTAGTTCAGATTTGATCTGACAATACCAGAACCGTCGACCTGTTCCCTCCTGCTATCGAGGCGCTCAGGCAACTTAAAAGCATGACATACATGATGCCTCCGATTGAAATCCAGCAGAGGTATGAGGCGATCGGTAAATATGAAAAAGTCTCAGTCACACCCATTTTCACTACTCGCGCCCGACCACGATACAGCACCAGATCAACAGGCTTTTACACCCATGTAGGCTTGGCTGATCACTGGCATCGAACATTGAAGAGGGCAGGCATTGTCAGCCGCAAGCAGTATCAGACTCGACACACCTACGCCTGCTGGTTGTTGACCGCGACAGGCAACCCGGCATTCATTGCCGAACAGATGGGCCATTCTGACATGTCGATGGTGATGAGGGTGTACGGGGCATGGATGCCAGGATCGTCGAAGCGAGAAGTTGAACGGGTATGGAACGCGCTTGAAAAAATCACTCCCCAGGTACAAGGTTACGAAAAAGTACCCAGGGAGTACCCAACAAAAAAACCAACAACTGTAATCCATTGATTATATTGGATAAAAATCACACCAAAACACACAAGGAGTAGAAGGAGTAGCCTTTTTGCCACTCACATATACAGACAACAAGAGTCGTAAAAAGTTCCAATACATCTGAAAAAAATTTCACGACAGTTTTCACATATTGGAACAGGCATAAAAAAAGCCCCGGAGGATGGGGGATTCCTGCCGGGGCCAAGGTATTCACATTTTTGGGTAGAGTCGGGGCAGACACCTACTCAAATAAACCAACACAACACACAAGGAGCAGGTCGAAAAATTCCGTCTGCTTACTTACTCAGACACCGACCTAACCAAAAAGTTCCCGTTACTAACAAAAAATTTTTACTTTTTTTCATCGCTTCGATGATAACGGGAACAACTCCTTATCTATCAGTAAGTTAGTGCGCCTCATCCCAGTTGTCGCCGATGCCGACATCCACCAGCAGCGGAATCGCCAGTTCTGCGGCAGCGGTCATATGTTCACGCAGGCCATCAACCACGGTCTCCAGACAACCCTCAGCGACTTCCAGTACCAGTTCATCGTGTACCTGCATGACCATCCGGGCATCCAGCCCAGACTCCGCCAGCCACTGATCCACACCGATCATTGCTTTTTTGATGATATCGGCGGCCGTTCCCTGCATGGGGGCGTTGATGGCGGTCCGCTCTGCCGCCTGCTGGCGCATCTTGTTACGGGCATTGATCTCCGGGAGATGCAGACGGCGGCCAAACAGGGTTTCGACATAACCCTGCTCGTGCGCCTGTTTCCGGGTACGCTCCATATAGTCTTTAACGCCAGGATAGCGTTCAAAATAGAGGTCAACGTATTCCTGCGCTGACTGACGGAAGATGCCCAACTGTTTGGCCAAACCAAAGGCGGACATGCCATAGATCAGTCCAAAGTTAATAGCCTTGGCGCTACGGCGCTGATCCCCAGTGACGCTGTCAAGCGGTACACCAAAGACTTCTGCGGCAGTTGCCTTGTGGACATCCAGACCATGGGCAAAGGCATTGAGCAATCCTTCATCTTTGGAAAGGTGCGCCATAATGCGCAGTTCTATCTGGGAATAGTCAGCTGCAACCACCTTGTAGCCTTTCGGGGCAATAAATGCCTGGCGGATACGACGCCCTTCGCCGGTTCGAACCGGAATATTCTGCAGATTAGGCTCTGAAGACGACAGTCGTCCGGTCGCCGTCACAGCCTGATGGTAGGACGTATGAATACGACCGCTGGCCGGATTGACCATCCGCGGCAACTTATCGGTATAGGTAGATTTCAGTTTGCTGAGGCTACGATGCTCTAGGATCAAGCGCGGCAGTTCGTGACTGAGCGCCAGCTCCTCCAGTACTTCTTCTGCTGTAGATGGCTGCCCCTTAGGGGTTTTCTTGATAACCGGCAGTCCAAGCTTGTTAAACAGCAGTTCCTGCAGCTGCTTGGGTGAGCTCAGGTTGAACTCCTGTCCCGCCAGATCAAAAGCTTCCCGTTCAAGTACCTGGAGGCGGTCTGCCAGCTCAATGCTCTGTTCACCCAGCAAATTGGCATTCACCAAAGCACCCGTTCTTTCCATGCGAGACAGAATGCCAACCAGTGGTAATTCAATACTTTCAAACACAGATTTCAGCGGCGCATCTGCTTCCAGCTTTGGCCACAGGGCCTGGTGCAAACGCAGGGTGATATCAGCATCTTCTGCCGCGTAAGGGCCAGCCTGTTCCAGACTAATCTGATTAAATGTCAGCTGTTTAACGCCTTTCCCGGCAATATCTTCGAAACTGACGGTACTTTCCCCCAGATATTTCAGAGACAGGCTGTCCATATCGTGCCGGGTACCGGTGGAATCCAATACATAGGATTCCAGCATGGTGTCGAAGGCAATGCCGCGCAGCGTGATGTCATAACGAGCCAACACGCTCTTGTCGTATTTCAGGTTCTGGCCGACTTTCAGATGTTTTTCGCTTTCCAGTAAAGGCTTCAGGGCACCGAGCACATAAGCCCGCTCCAGCTGGACAGGTGCATCCAGGTAATCATGGGCAAACGGTACGTAAGCTGCCTTGCCGGGTTCTACGGAGAACGACACACCAACCAGCTCTGCCTGCATGTAATCGAGACTGGTGGTTTCCGTGTCAAAAGCAAAGAGTGATGCTTGCTTCAGCTGATCCATCCAACGGGTGAAATCTGCTTCTGTCAGCACCGTTTCATAGACCCGTTCAACAGCCGCTGGTGCGCTAGCCGGTTCGACACCAGTATCTTCATCGCCTTCTTTTTGAAGCTGATTGATCCAGCCCTTGAACTCCAGTTCCTGGAACCAGTGCAGAAGGGTGTCACGATCCGGTGTTTCATTACGCAGATCGCTTAATGTCAGACTCAATGCCACATCGGTTTTGATGGTGGCCAGCTCGTAGGACAGGAATGCCTGCTCCTTGTTTTCCTCGAGTTTTTTCGGCATGGTCTTAGCGCCACGGAAGGTGAGTGTGGGCACCTTGTCCAGATTGGCGTAAATCGCCTCTAAACCGCCCAGATTTTGCAGTAAGGCCAACGCCGTTTTTTCACCCACACCAGGAACGCCGGGGATGTTATCTACCTTGTCACCCATCAGGGCAAGGAAATCGATAATCAGTTCAGGGCCGATGCCGAACTTGCTCTGTACGCCGGGGATATCCATCACGGTATCCGTCATGGTATTCACCAGGGTGACATGCTGGTTGACCAGCTGCGCCATGTCCTTGTCGCCGGTAGACACCACACAATCTCTACCTGCCTCGGTCGCCATCGCAGCGAGTGTGCCGATCACATCGTCCGCCTCAACCCCTTCGATCACCAGCAGCGGAAAGCCCATGGCACGAACAACGGTGTGCAACGGCTCAATCTGACTGCGCAGGTCATCGGGCATCGGCGGGCGATGCGCCTTGTACTCGGGGTAAATGTCATCCCGGAAGGTCTTGCCCTTGGCGTCGAACACCACCACCACTTCGCTATCCGGATAATCTGACTGCATCCGGCGCAGCATATTCACCACACCCTTGATGGCGCCAGTCGGCTGCCCTTTGGAACTGACCAGCGGGGGCAGGGCATGAAACGCCCGGTAGAGGTAGGAAGAACCATCTACCAGAACCAGGGGGGCGGATGTGTTTGCTGCAGGCATCAGTAACGTTTCGACTCAGTTGTTGACGGGTTATCGCAGGATTTTCACGCCTCTGCCCTGATAATTTACCATCGGGGCGGGTAGACTATCCGCGCTCATTTTCTGCGACAGACGACTATTCTAACGCAACCACCCGGGGTGTCAGCCCGGGATATGTGAGGCTTGCCATGAAATTGCTAACCCGCCTGTTACCGCTGTTAACTGCCACCGGTATTATCGCTGGCTGTAATACCCTGAATTCCACACCAGAGACTGCTGCAGAGTCCGCCAGCCAGCCCATCCCTGAAACCGTTGAACCCATGGATGAAACCGCCAGAGTCCTCGCGGATGCGGTACGCGATGGCACCCTCAACCTCGACAGCGATAACCTGCCAGAAGGTACCGATGTGGTCATCCGCTCCGGTGAGAAAAAGGAAATCCAGGAATTCCGAATCAACGGCTTCCTTTACGCCATCAAGGTAACCCCCAAAGTTGGCAAGCCTTACTTTCTGGTCGCGGTGGATAGTCAGGGCAACTTTATCCGTGCCGATCAGCCCCAAATGTTGATACCATCGTGGCGAATCATGGAATGGTGAACACCATCGTCCGGTACACAGAATCACGACCGTTGGAGTGGAGATGTCGGTTTACACCCACCTGGAACAGCAGGATATCGAGGCATTCCTTGCCGGTTATGGCCAGGGCGAACTGGTCGATTTCCGGGGAATTGAGGCAGGGGTCGAGAACTCCAACTACTTCGTGAATACGCAGGTTGCCGGAGAACCCGATGTCCGGCAGTTTGTGCTGACCCTGTTCGAATACCAGCCACGGGAACAGCTGCCGTTTTTCATTGATTTCATGACCCTGCTGGCCGACAACGGCTTGCCGGTTCCTGCCCCCGTGCGCAACAGAGAAGGTGAAGCTCTGCTGACGCTAAAAGGTAAGCCTTGCCTGCTGCAACCACGAATGCCCGGGGAGCATCTGGAAAAACAGGAAATCACCGCACCGAAATGTTTCACCATAGGTCGCTATCTGGCGAGTATTCACAGAATTGGTCAATCCTCCTCTATTTCACAGAAAAATCTACGCGGTATTCCCTGGATACAGGCGCAGGTAGATCGGTTGACGCCATTACTCTCGGAGGCAGAGCGAGAATTCCTGACCGAGCAGTGGCAGGAAATTTCGAAAGAACTAAAACAATTCAACAGCCTACCTGAAGGCCTGATTCATGCGGATCTATTCTTCGATAACGTGTTATTCGATAACAGTGAAGTCAGCGGCATTATCGACTTTTTCCAGTCCTGCCATGACTGGCTGATCTACGATGTCTCCGTCGCGGTTAACGACTGGTGCCTGAATGACGACCTGACGCTGGATGCTGAAAAGACCGAAGCTTTCCTGAATGGCTATCAGTCTGTTCGCCTATTTATGCCTGAAGAAAAACAGGCTTGGCCGGTCATTCAGCGTTTATCCTGCCTGCGGTTCTGGTTATCCCGACTGGTGACATTTGTGCACCCTGAAGATCACCATGACAGCTATCAGAATGATGAAGCAGTAAGAAACTTTCTTGATCCGGAGAAATTCCGGGCAATGCTCGTATTACGAGCAGACAAGACGCTGCCAAGATCTGACTAAGAACTCCTTATATGACAGTGTCCGCCAACTCACTCTGGCGGACAAATAACACATATTACTGTGCAGAAACGGCGGTCTTTGCCAGACGACCAATATCCGTGTGATGCACCATTTTTCCAAATGGCTCAGCAGCACCTTCAGGCCCAAAAGCAATCACCGGTACCGGTGTGCTGGTATGGGTACCAGTACCCCAGATGACATTCTGGTCTTCCGCTACCGCACGTCCGAGAAGGTCGTGACGAATCTCTTCGCCATAGACATAAAAGGCCCTGAAATCACGCACCTTCGGGAACTTATCAGTATCCAGGTACTTGTGACCGGCCACCCGGAAAGGATTGTTTTCGCTGGCCAGAATGTCTTTGGCCTGATCAACCGTGATTTTGAATTCACTGTTGGCGTTAACAATGTTCACCAGATCTTCAGGGGTTTTATCGGTCTTGGAAAACGCTGAGAACATATCCGGATAGCTCATCTTCTGGTCGTACAGGCGATCCAGAATATCAAAGCTGCCGAAGTTGAAATTAGGCTTATAAGCCTGCTCTGCAAAAGCTTCACCATTCAGCGACTCAGGTGCAGGAATGTTTGCGCGCGTGTAGGAGAAACCAAATCCACCGGTTTCATGGTCAGCCGTGATAACAACCAGCGTATCGTTACGGTCTTTCACCCAGTCGTAGACATAGCCGATCGCTTCATCAAACTTCAGCATTTCGTGGAGCATGGTGCCGGCATCGTTATCGTGGCCGGCCCAGTCAATGCGTCCGCCTTCGATCATCAGGAAAAAGCCGTTGGGATCCTGGGAGAGGATATCTAGCGCCTTGGCTGTCATTTCCTTCAGGGTTGGTTCCGTGCGCTCGGGATCATTCTTGTGATGCGTATGCTGGATGCCATCAGCCATACCGGAGTACGCAAACAGGCCCAGAAGTTTACCACTGTCAGCCGCGTCAAATTCACTGCGCGTCAGGGCTACCTGATAGCCCGAATTTTCTGCGTCAAGCAGCAGGTTCTTGTCGTCTTTACGCTTGGATTTGATCCTGACTTTATCGTCAGTACGCTCAGTCAGCTGCTGATATAAATCCCCTTTGTCGTTGACGCTCTTCGGAATCCAGTGACGAAGTCCGCCGGAGAGCATGACATCCACTTCTGTGGCCAGCATATCTTCAGCGATCTGGTTTTCCAGGGAACGATGAGGGCGATGGGCCGCAAAGGAAGCCGGTGTCGCATGGGTCAAGCGGGTGTCAGAGACCAGTCCGGTAGCTTTGCCGGCTTTTTTGGCCCGTTCCAGTACGGTTTCAGCCGGGTTACCGAGGGCATCCAGACCAATAGACTCTGACGGTGAGGGCGGGTGCTCTTTCGAAATAATTAAAACTAAAGTACTCAAAAAGGCATCCTCATAAAATCCGACATATTCTTGTGCAATCCGTTCCCTGCTGGTTAACAACTATGTCTACCTCTGTCATTAGCCG
>MUIA01000253.1 GCA_002084115.1 Oceanospirillales bacterium LUC14_002_19_P2
TATTGCAGAATAAGGTCATCGCCTATGCCACTGAATTGGGCTTTTGCAACAGCCTCATAAGGTGCTATTGCAGAATAAGGTCATCGCCTATGCCACTGAATTGGGCTTTTGCAACAGCCTCTTGAGAGAAATAGAATAAAACGTCCGGCTCCTGTTGGTATGCGGCGTAAATCTCATTAATAGCGTTGGTGCTGAACGGTTTACGCAGTATGGTAATTGATGGCTTACAGGCCGGATGCTTTCAATCACGCGATCATACGGTGGCATGATTCAGAATCCGGGCAGGCGGTATCGCAAGATCGGCAGGTACGGTGGGTACTATGCAGCAAGAGATTGAAGACCTCGCCCAGCAGCTGGGGCAGGTATTGCTGGCAAAGGGCTGGCGGGTAGCAACAGCGGAATCCTGCACGGGCGGCTGGGTGGCGGAAGCCATAACGTCGGTGGCTGGCAGCTCGGCCTGGTTCGGCTATGGTTATGTATCCTACGCCAATGAGGCCAAACAGCAGATGTTGGGTGTGAAGGCTGAAACACTGGCTCAGAAGGGTGCAGTTAGCGAGGCGGTGGTGACGGAGATGGCGGATGGCGCGCGCAGAAATGCGGGAGCTGAGTTTTCGGTAGCGATCAGCGGCATTGCCGGACCTGAGGGTGGTAGCCCCGAGAAACCGGTCGGTACCGTCTGGTTTGCGTGGTCTCAGGATGGTCAGCCTACGGAAGCTCAGCTAGGTCACTTTAGTGGTGATCGCTTTTCAATACGGCAGCAGGCAGTCGTGACAGCGCTCTCGGGTCTCTTGCGATTAATTGGCCAGTCTGCGGGTTAAACAGACGAGTATATTAAATTTTATTGTCGACTAGTCGAATATCAGATTGTGTGTTTTAATACTGTTTAAGTATACAGTTGTTTTAGTGTTGCGGGCTGGATGATGCCGTTGAAGGTGCCAGCCGGCAAAGGTCGGATTAATTGTGAGGGTGCGTCAGATGGATGACAACAAGAAAAAGGCGTTACAAGCGGCGCTTGGCCAGATTGAACGACAGTTCGGCAAGGGCACCGTCATGCGCATGGGTGACCAGAAGCATGAACCGATTCCGGCAATTTCAACCGGTTCCCTGCAGCTGGATATTGCGCTCGGTATTGGTGGACTGCCGAAAGGCCGTGTTGTTGAAATCTACGGACCGGAATCCTCTGGTAAGACGACCCTGACCCTGAGCGTGATCGCTGAAGCGCAGAAGCAGGTTGCGACCTGTGCCTTTGTGGATGCGGAACACGCACTGGACCCTGAATATGCCCGTCGCCTGGGTGTCAATGTTGACGACCTGTATGTCTCTCAGCCTGATACCGGTGAGCAGGCGCTGGAAATCACCGATATGCTGGTACGTTCCGGTGCTGTGGATGTCGTGATTGTCGACTCCGTCGCGGCCCTGGTACCAAAAGCGGAAATCGAAGGTGAAATGGGTGACTCCCATGTCGGTCTTCAGGCCCGTCTGATGAGTCAGGCACTGCGTAAGCTGACCGGTTCTATCAAGCAGGCTAACTGCCTGGTCGTCTTCATCAACCAGATTCGGATGAAGATCGGCGTCATGTTCGGTAACCCGGAAACCACAACCGGTGGTAATGCCCTGAAATTCTACAGCAGTGTTCGACTGGATATCCGTCGCACTGGTGCGGTGAAGCAGGGTGATGAAGTCATCGGTAACGAGACCCGTGTGAAAGTGGTCAAGAACAAGGTGTCGCCGCCGTTCCGCCAGGCTGAGTTCCAGATCCTGTATGGCAAGGGCATCTACCGTATGGGTGAGGTCATTGACCTGGGCGTTAAGCTGAAGCTGGTCGATAAGTCCGGTGCCTGGTATGCCTATAAAGGTGACAAGATTGGCCAGGGCAAGGCGAATGCTGCGCAATATCTCCAGGATAACCCGGCGATCGCCGAGGAGATTGAGTCTGAGATTCGCCGCCAGTTGCTGACGTCTGCCGAACCGCAGACTGAAGATAAAGCTGAAAAAGCCGCGGAAGAAAATGAAGAGCTGACACTGGCCTGAGTTTTCTGAGTTGAATTGAATGCCACGGCGTTTACCTGTAACAGGGTAAGCGCCGTTTTTATATGGGATGGACTATGTCTTCTTCTGAAGCAGAACTGCGGCGGGCGGCCATGGATTTGCTGGCGCGCCGTGAACACAGCCGGAAAGAACTCTGGCAAAAACTGCGGAGCCGGGCTGAAACACCCGAAGTGCTGGAAGTGGTATTGGGCGCATTAGAGGCGGATCGACTGCTGTCCGGTGAGCGTTTTGCGGAAAGCTTTGTGCGTAGTCGCGTTTCTCGTGGTTTGGGGCCGGTGAGAATTAAGCAGGAATTGCTGCAAAAAGGTATTGCAGTGGACCTGGTTTCAATACAGCTTGAGGTCTTTGATGAAGATTGGCAGCAGCAAGCGCGTGAGGTCAACGTGAAAAAATTTGGAACCGGGCCGGTAAAAGACCCTAAGGAAAAAGCAAAGCGGGTTCGTTACCTGCAATATCGGGGTTTCAATATTGATACCATCATGGCGGTAGTCGATGGCCGTGAGCATGATGAGTAGTTGCTGTATTCAGAGATGATGGAGTCTGTGGGTTGATAGAACGCTGTGAGACTTGCTTGTTGCCGCTGTTCATCTGTTTGTGTGCGGATAAACCGGTGGTCGCAAGCAAAGCTGTCTTTTGGTTGCTGATGCATGAAAATGAACAGGCTAAAGCGACCAATACTGGTTATCTGCTGGCAGGTAGTATGAGTGATGGCCATATCGCTACTTGGCATCGAGTGGAGCCGGATGAAGCCTTATTAAGGTTGTTGTCTGACTCAAGGTATTTCCCGATTCTGGTTTTTCCCTCTGCCTATGCCCGTTACCAGGTTTCTGATGCTGTGCTGGATAGTGCTGGCGGCATACCACAGGATAAAGTGCCGGCTTTTATTCTCATCGATGCCACCTGGCAGCAGGCGAGAAAAATGTATAACCACAGCCCTTATCTTCACGGTTTGCCTGTGTTGGATCTCGGTTCGGAATGTATATCCGAGTATCAGTTGCGCCGTGTTCGGCATGAAGCACATTTATGTACGATAGAGAGCGCCATCGAGGTGCTCCGCTGGTTAGGTGACGCATCCGCCGCATAACTGTTTCTCCCTCTTTAACCAGAATTTTCATCGCCTGAAGCTGGCAGCCATCCCGGCACCATGATATTAAAGTGCGTTAACGCAAACAGTAATCAAAACAGTGGAAAGGGTGGCGTTATGACCTGTCAGGTTGCTTTTATTGGGCTTGGGGTGATGGGATATCCAATGGCCGGCCATCTGGCAGGCGCAGGCTATCAGGTGACTGTCTATAACCGGACACCGCAGCGTCGGGAGCAGTGGCTCAGCGAGTATCCGGGCCATGGCGCAGAAACGCCTGCAGCTGCAGCTGCAGCTGCCGGTGCGGACGTTGTGTTTGCCTGTGTCGGCAATGATGATGATCTTCGGCAAATTTGCCTGGGTGAGCAGGGCGCTTTTTCCGGCATGAAAGAAGGGGCAGTCTTTGTGGACCACACCACGGCATCAGCCTCTGTTGCGCGTGAATTGGCCGGTATTGCCGCTGAAACCCGGTTGGGTTTTCTGGACGCGCCGGTGTCCGGCGGTCAGGCGGGCGCTGAAAATGGTGCGCTGACCGTGATGGTAGGAGGCGATGCCGGAACGTTCGAGCGAGCGGCACCTGTTATAGAAAGCTATGCCCGCTGTGTGAAACTAATGGGTGAAACCGGTGCCGGGCAGCAGGCCAAGATGGTTAACCAGATCTGTATTGGCGGCCTGGTTCAGGCGTTGTCTGAAGGTTTGCATTTTGCCCGTAAAGCCGGTCTTGATCCGGCGGCGGTGGTTGAAGTGATTTCCCAGGGCGCCGCCCAGTCCTGGCAGATGGAGAACCGTTACCAGACCATGCTTCAGGGAGAATATGAACATGGCTTTGCCGTAGACTGGATGCGCAAGGACCTTTCTATTTGTCTGGAAGAAGCGCGCAGAAACGGTGCGAGCCTGCCGGTTACCGCTATGGTGGACCAGCAATATGCCCAGGTTCAGTCGATGGGTGGCGGGCGCTGGGATACCTCCAGCCTGTTTGCGTTATTGGAATCCGTGGCGGATCGTGGTAAGTAACGGGTTTACCTGCGTGTTTATACGGTTGGATTGATCGGTAGCGATCAAGCGATAATCGCAACCCATGTAATGGTCGGCAGACGATTGTCTGTCGGCTCAATTCCGAGGTTATGTGCTCAGGCAATGGCTGTTGGAGGGTTCCACAAGTTCATTGCCTGTGGCTGTCCGCCTGTTGCTTGTCGTTATATAATGCGCGAATTTTGCGAATTTCTCGGTGTCAGAACAGTGAGAGTCCTGACATCTATCCATTTGAGACTCCCTGACGGGAAGGTGATATGAAAAGTTCTGAATTACGGTCTGCTTTTCTGAATTATTTCAATAAGCAGGGACATGAAATTGTCGAAAGCAGTTCGCTGGTTCCCCATGATGACCCGACGCTGTTGTTTACCAATTCGGGCATGAACCAGTTCAAGGATGTGTTCCTGGGTCGGGAGCAGCGTTCTTATAACCGAGCCACTACGTCTCAGCGTTGTGTCCGTGCTGGTGGTAAGCACAATGACCTGGAAAACGTCGGTTACACCGCCCGTCACCACACCTTCTTTGAAATGCTGGGTAACTTCAGCTTTGGTGATTATTTCAAGCGTGATGCCATCAAGTTCGCCTGGGAGTTCCTGACCGTTGAACTGGGTATTCCGGAAGAGAAACTGTGGGTCACCGTCTACAAGGATGACCAGGAAGCGGAAGATATCTGGCTGAAAGAGATGAAAGTCAGCCCTGAGCGTTTCTCCCGCCTGGGTGAGAAGGATAACTTCTGGTCTATGGGTGATACCGGTCCTTGCGGTCCGTGCAGTGAGCTGTTCTATGACCATGGCCCGAATGTAGCTGGTGACCCGCCGGGTGGCCCGAACGATGATGGTGACCGCTACATCGAAATCTGGAACATGGTTTTCATGCAGTTTAACCGGACGGCTGATGGTGAAATGCATCCTCTGCCGAAGCCATCCATTGATACCGGAATGGGTCTGGAGCGTATCGCCGCTGTAATGCAGGGCGTACACAGCAACTACGAGATTGACCTGTTCCAGACCCTGCTGGCAGAAGCCGGCCGTCTGCTGAACTGCCCGGATACTACCACCGCATCACTGCGTGTTATTGCTGACCATATCCGTTCCTGCGCTTTCCTGGTGGCTGATGGTATTCTGCCGTCCAACGACGGTCGGGGTTATACCCTGCGCCGTATTATTCGTCGTGCCTGCCGTCACGGACACAAGTTGGGTGCACGTGAACCGTTCTTTGCCCAGCTGGTGCCTGCGCTGATCGAAGCCATGGGCGATGCTGCGAATGTAGTGGCAGAAAACAAAGACCACGTTATGCGTGTTCTGCGTAAGGAAGAAGAGCAGTTTGCCCGTACGCTGGACAAGGGTATGAAGATTCTTGAAGACGATCTGGCAAACATCGACGGCACTGAGATTCCCGGTAAAACCGTGTTTACCCTGTATGACACCTACGGTTTCCCTGTTGATCTGACCCACGATATCGCCCGTGAGCGTGGCCTGACGCTGGACATGGACGGCTATGAAGTCTGCATGGAAGAGCAGCGCAACCTCGCACGTGCCGCCAGCCAGTTCGGGATGGATTATAACGATGTCCTGAAGATTGAAGGTGCGACCGAATTTACCGGTTATACCGCGCTGGAAGGTGAAGAAATCGTCAAGGCGTTGTTCCGTGACGGCCAGCCGGTTGAGTCCGTCGGAGCGGGTGAGAAAGCGGTTATCGTAATGGAGCGTACCCCGTTCTACGCCGAGTCAGGCGGTCAGGTGGGCGATGTTGGTCTGCTGCGTACGGAAACCGGTACATTCCGTGTGGATGATACCCGCAAGGAATCCGATAACCACCTGCACCACGGTATCGTTGAAACCGGTGAGATTCGTGTGGGCGAGCGCCTGGGTGCGATGGTTAATGCTGAAAAACGCATGGCGACAGCGCGGAATCACTCTGCCACCCATTTGCTGCATGCCGCCCTGCGTGAAGTGCTGGGTGATCATGTTCAGCAGAAAGGCTCCCTGGTCAACAGTGAGCGTCTGCGTTTTGACTTCTCACACTTTGAGCCGGTTTCAGCAGAGCAACTGCGCCAGATTGAGCGGATCGTGAACGAGCAGGTTCGCTCCAATACGCCGGTTAAAACTGAACTGATGGATATGGATCAGGCACGTGCTGCCGGTGCCATGGCCCTGTTTGGCGAGAAATACGGTGATGAAGTCCGTGTTCTGAGCATGGGCACCAGCAATTTCTCTGTCGAACTGTGTGGTGGCACCCATGTTGAGCGTACCGGCGATATTGGCAGCCTGGTGGTTGTTGCAGAAACCGGTATTGCTGCCGGTGTTCGCCGGATTGAAGCATTGACCGGTGAAGCCGCGCAGTCCTGGTATGAAAACCAGGAGCAGCGTATCCAGTCTGTAGCAGGCCTCGTAAAAGGCAGCCGTGAATCCGTGGTCAGCAAAGTCCAGACGCTGGTGGACCGTAACCGTGAGCTGGAAAAAGAGATTCAGCGACTGAAGCAGAAGCTGGCGTCTGCTGCGGGCACTGATCTGGTGGCCGGTGCTGTTGAGGTGGCCGGTATCCGTGTGCTGGCAACTCGCCTTGACGGTGTTGATCCGAAATCCCTGCGGGATACCGTTGACCAGCTCAAGAACAAGCTGGAAAACGGCATCGTCATGCTGGCAGCCGTCGATGGTGACAAGGTGGCGCTGGCTGCTGGTGTGACCAAAGATCTGACTGACCGTGTGAAAGCCGGTGATCTGCTCAAAATGGTCGCAGCGCAGGTCGGCGGCAAGGGCGGTGGTCGTCCTGATTTTGCCCAGGGCGGTGGTTCCGATGTGCAGGCTTTGCCGGCGGCACTGGAATCCGTCAGCGGCTGGGTGGCGGATAAACTGGCCAGCTAGTCAGAATTGCTGACCCGTTCACAGGGTTAGTCTGAAACAAGGGCTGTTTCGACCCGTGGGGGTGTGGTACATTCCCCACGGCTAATAAATAAAGGTGCTTTTACAGGTTGGCGGATGAAAAGTGAGGGATTGCAACAGAAATAGCCTTTAGAAGACGATTGATTTGTATAGATCAAAACTTCTGAAGGATCAGACATGTCGGCAACCCCATCA
>MUIA01000046.1 GCA_002084115.1 Oceanospirillales bacterium LUC14_002_19_P2
AAAAAATCGAATTGTGGAGTTCGGCAGAGGTCAATTTTTTGCTTTGTTGTCATTGGTCGTTACGGGCTATCTGCAGATGTGTGTATATTACCCGTTGATACTGGTTTCGCGACAGCCTCTTTAGCAATGTTTAATCTAGAAAATTTCTTGTGCGCGAGCGGTGTGTGTCAGCGTCGAAGTAGAAGAAAAAACGGATAAATATGGTAGGATTCAGGCCAGTTCCCAGTCTCTGTGCTGCAATGGTGCAGGAAGATGGGTTCGGCGGTATGGCTGTAAATCTCTAAATGGAAGGCCTTTATGCTCGTAATGATCGATAACTACGATTCTTTCACCTATAACGTTGTCCAGTATTTGGGAGAGCTGGGCGCGGACGTGAAGGTGTATCGCAATGATGAGATTACCGTCAGCGAGCTGGAAAAACTGTGGCCAGACCATATCGTGATATCTCCCGGACCCTGCACCCCCAATGAAGCCGGTATCTCCATGGAGGCGATTCGCCATTTTGCCGGTCGGATCCCATTGCTGGGTATTTGCCTTGGGCACCAGAGCATGGGGCAGGTATTCGGTGGTGATGTCGTGCGGGCGAAACAGGTGATGCATGGCAAGGTATCCCCGGTGCGTCATGAGGGGAAAGGCGTCTTTGCCGGGTTGGACGATCCGCTGACCGTCACCCGTTACCATTCACTGGTGGTGAGCGCTGACACGCTGCCGGACTGCCTGGAAATCACTGCCTGGACCGAAAATGAAGACGGCAGCATGGATGAGATTATGGGGCTCAGGCACCGCGAACTGGCCATTGAAGGGGTGCAGTTCCATCCAGAGTCCATCATGACCGAACAGGGCCATGCATTGCTGGCCAACTTCCTCAAACAACGAATCTGAGCCAGGAGTGGGTGTAATGGATATCAAACAGGCAATCAGCAAGGTGGTTCAGCACCTGGATCTTGATCAGGATGAAATGGTATCGGTCATGAAACAGATCATGACTGGCGAAGCCACCCAGGCACAAATCGGCGCGTTCCTGATGGGATTGCGCATGAAAAGCGAAAGTATTGATGAAATTACCGGCGCGACCCAGGTGATGCGGGAGTTGGCCAGTAAGGTGGCGGTGCAGGGTGATCATCTGGTTGATATCGTCGGTACCGGTGGTGATGGCGCCAATCTGTTTAATATCTCCACAGCTTCGGCTTTTGTGGCTGCAGCAGCCGGGGCACAGGTCGCCAAGCATGGTAATCGTGGGGTTTCCAGCAGCACGGGTAGTGCAGATCTGCTGCAGGCGGCTGGTGTGAATATTGAGCTGACCTCTGAGCAGGTGGCGCGTTGTGTCGAAGTGGTCGGCATCGGCTTTATGTTTGCGCCCATGCATCATGCGGCAATGAAATATGCGGTCGGGCCGCGTAAAGAACTGGGTATTCGCACGTTCATGAGCATTCTCGGGCCGATGACCAATCCTGCCGGAGTGCCCAACCAGGTGATTGGTGTCTTTACCCAGGAGCTTTGCCGCCCCATGGCTGAAGTATTGAATCGCTTGGGCAGTAACCATGTTCTGGTAGTGCGCTCCCGAGATGGGCTGGATGAAATCAGTCTTGCCAGTGAAACCTATGTGGCAGAGTTGAAAGACGGGCAGGTCACGGAATACACCATCAATCCCGAGGCATTGGGTATCAAGAGTGAAAGCCTGATCGGTTTGGCCGTTGAAGATTCCGCTGGTTCACTGGCCTTGATTCGTGATGCTCTGGGCAAGCGTGAAGGGGAATCTGCGGATAAAGCGGCCAATATGATTGCACTGAATGCCGGGGCGGCGATTTATGCCGCGAATGTCACGGCAACGCTCCAACAAGGGGTGGAGATGGCGCAGGATACCATCCTAACGGGTTTGGCGCTTGAGAAATTGCAGGAACTGGCCAGTTTCAGTCATGTATACCGGGAGGCTTGAGGTGACAGAGACAACCCCGACTATTCTCCGCAAAATCATTGCCCGCAAGCATGAAGAGATCGCGGCGCGCCGACAGGCTCGTCCGGTTGAAGCCCTGAAGGAAGCCGCGCAGGCTGCCAGCCCTATGCGCGGTTTCGTTAGCGCCATGCAGCAGCGGGTTGATGCGGGACAAGCAGCGGTAATTGCCGAGATCAAGAAAGCTTCTCCAAGCAAGGGCGTGATTCGGGCGGACTTTCATCCGGCGGAAATTGCTGCCAGTTATGAGCGAGCCGGCGCCGCCTGCCTGTCCGTACTGACAGATGTGGATTTCTTCCAGGGCAGTGACGCCTATCTGCAGGAAGCCAGAGCCGCCTGCGCCTTGCCGGTGATTCGCAAGGATTTCATTGTGGATCCTTATCAGGTCTATGAAGCTCGGGCGATCGGAGCGGACTGTATCCTGCTGATAGCGGCGTCTCTAGATGACGAAACCATGCACGGGCTCAATGATCTGGCACAGTCGCTGGGGATAGATGTGCTGGTGGAAGTCCATAATGCCGAGGAATTACAGCGGGCGCTGACACTGGATAACCGTCTGCTCGGGATTAATAACCGTAATCTAGATACATTTGAGGTGTCGCTAGACACCACCTACGAGCTACTGGCACAAATTCCGGAAGACCGGTTGGTGGTGACGGAAAGCGGTATTCATACCGCTGACGATGTTTCAGCCATGATTGCCCGTAATGTCTATGGATTTCTGGTAGGGGAAGCGTTCATGCGTCAGCCCGATCCAGGTCAGATGCTGAGGGAACTGTTTTCCTCCTGCCTCGGATAAGCCGGCTTTTTGAAGACATAAAAATGCCCGACGTAGAATACCTGCGTCGGGCATTTTTTGCTTATTTGGTTTCTTTCTTGACCCAGTCCAGGTACTCGCTCAATCCTGCGGTAATCGGCAATTGAATGATCTGTGGGACTTCGTAGCTGTGTTCCGCCACCAGATAAGCTTCTACATCAGAGTACTTGGCGCAAGTGGTCTTGATCCGCATCAGGATCTCATTTTCGGTCTGCACCTTGCCTTCCCACTGGTAATGGCTCTGTATCTGGCTGGTCTGGACACAGGCGCCCAACCCTTTCTCGATGATCGCCCTTGCGTGGGTGTCAGCTTCCAGCTGAGTTGGACAGGTGGTCATTACCACACAATACTCTGTTTTTTTGCTCATTGGATGTATGCAGCCCGTCAGTAGTTGAGAGAAAAGAACCAGCAACCACAGGCGTGTATAGGTAGCCACCCTCGGTACCTCGCCATGCGTGTCCAGATACCTATCAGTCTAACGGTTTGTAGTAGTTCAAACCTGATCTGACAGTTACCGATTTTCCAGAGGGTGTCTGTCAGGTCAAATTCAGGCTATGAATTTTTCCTTCCAGATCTGTTTTCCATCGAGCAACGTTTCCATGGG
>MUIA01000258.1 GCA_002084115.1 Oceanospirillales bacterium LUC14_002_19_P2
AACCGGTTGCGGTTGTTTTGCCAAAAGAGGACAGAAGGTAGTCAGAGTACAGCTCAATCAGATCGTGTTTCATACCGGCAATAATGCCGTATTTTCAGTCTTGTGCGTAACTTGAGTTACTAAACAGGAGCATCCGCCATGCGTTGGCTCGGTATTTTGATGGTGTTGGCCGTACTGACCGGTTGTGCCGGTAACGGGATCAGCGGTGCGTCGGTGCCTGCCACCCATGTGTATGCTGCCGCTCTGCCCAGCGCTTCGGGTTCCGGCCGTTTTATCGAGCTGATGCTGTTTTCGGATAGTGACGCCTTGTTTGTAGAAGCCTATCTCGATCACCCTAAGGGCAAGGCGGTGCGTACCGGTCACTGGATACGTTCCGGCAGCTACATTGACCTGACCCTGGATCAGGGGGAAACCCTGTCGTTCCTCTGGCAGGGGAATTACCTGATCTATGAAGGCAATGCCTATGGTTCAGCAGGGTTGAGACTTGAAGCGCTGCGCCCGGCGTCCAGTGGACCCGGATTAAACATTGGGCTGGGCGTCCATGGCGGTTTCTGAGCGATCCTGCTGATAGCGGCCTAGTGTGGCGATTGCGGCACTCAGCGCCGGTTTCAGACTTTTGCTGGCCGGATAGCAGAGTCCTATGCGTCGGAACATCCTGGGGCCGATGAGCGGGCGTGTCACCAGTTCCCTGGCGGATTCCAGCACACCGGTCGGCAGGAAGGAAATCCCAAGACCCGCCTGAGCCAGGTGCATGACCTGTGTCTTGCATTCCGCCTTGGCAACCAGGTTCACGCTCAGCCCGTTGCAGGCCAGTAGTCCCAGAGTTTGTTGATGGGCTTCACAGGGCGGACACTCAATAAAGCGGTATTGATGCAGTTCACGGGGTTCAATGGATTGCCGTTGGGCCAGCGGGTGTTCAGGTCGCATACACAGAACATAATCCTCCTCCCACAGTGGCAGGAATATCTGATCTTCTCCTTTCTGACAATCCAGCGTAATGCTGGCATCCGGTGTGCCGGCAGAGTCGACCAGCTCCAGTAATAACTCGGGGTTTTCGTCTTGCAGTGTGGCCAATACCCGGGCCAGTGATAACTGGCTCAGGCCAGGATAAGTCGCCAGTTTGAAAGGCCGTTGCTGTTTTCGTTGTTGGAACAAGCCCGGTAGACGATCAACGTCTGACAACAGGCGCAGCGCCAGTGGATAGAGATAGTGTGCTTCATCGGTAAGGTTCACACCTTTCTTGTGGCGTAGGAATAATGTCGTACCTAACGTTTCCTCCAGCGATTTAATGGCGCTGGAAATAGCAGGCTGGGAATGAAACAGACTTCCGGCAGCAGCGGTGATGGACTTTTCTTCATACACCGCGACAAAGCAGCGCAACAGGCGAAGATCCATAGAATCAATAATGGGTCAGTGAGTAAGGTTGCATAGATTAGTGGTTACAGGGGCAGCGTCTATAGTTCTACGGCCAAAATAGACGTTTTCCATCTTGCTCGGGTTTTCAGAGGTGAATCAATGACCAAACCCCTGGTGGTTATCACCGGCGCCAGTTCCGGTATTGGAGAGGCTGCGGCGCGTAAATTCTCACAGGAAGGCTATCCACTGTTGTTGCTGGCGCGTCGCCTGGAGCGTATGGAGTCGCTGGGGTTGCCTAATACCCTGTGTCGGCGGGTAGATGTCACTGACCTGATGGCTTTCAGGGCGGCGCTTGAGGAGGCGGAAGACCAATACGGGCCGACGGATTGTCTGGTCAATAATGCCGGCATCCTGCGTCTGGGGCGGATGGATACTCAGGATCCGCAGGAATGGCAGCTGATGTTCGACATCAATGTGCAGGGGTTGCTGAACGGAATACATCTTGTGCTGGCCGGTATGCGGCGCAGGCAATCGGGGACGTTAATTAACATCAGTTCAGTGGCAGGGCGCAAGACCTTTGTGAATCATGCAGGATATTGCGGCACCAAGTTCGCGGTACACGCTATCAGCGAAGGCATTCGAGAAGAAGTGGCTGACGATAATGTCCGTGTTGTGACCATTGCGCCGGGTATTGTGGAAACAGAAATCCTGGATCACACGACCAGCGATGAAATCCGGCAAGAATATAAGGACTGGAAAAAGGAGATTGGTGGCGGCATCCGTTCAGAGGATACCGCGGAAGCGATCTGGTATGCCTATCATCAACCGCAGAATGTCTGTATCCGCGAAGTGGTGCTTGCACCGACCCGTCAGTAGTAATCATAAAGAACGTAGGGCTGGCGGAGGGTTGTGGGGACAATGTGGGTTGTCTATCCATAGGTCTGGCTTATGGTAAGCCTCAGAAATGACAATTTTATCTTCAGGGTTTGAATACCTATAGTGGCACTCATTACTGCACAGCGTCTGATGTGTGCAAACTCTCTTTTTCAATGGGAAGCATTATGAACAAACCTCTGGTTGTAATTACCGGTGCCAGCTCCGGTATTGGCGAAGCCACTGCACGCAAACTCTCTGCTGAAGGGTATTCTCTGTTGTTGCTGGCGCGCAGGGTTGAGCGACTGGAGCGTCTGGGGTTGCCGAATACCCTGTGCCGTCAGGTGGATGTGATGGATCGTGAAAGTTTTCGCCATGCACTGGAAGAGGCCGAGGCACAGTTTGGTCCGGTGGATTGCCTGATCAACAATGCGGGCGTCATGCTGCTGGGGCATGTTGATACCCAGGATCCGGTAGAATGGCAGCGCATGTTTGATGTGAATGTGCTCGGTCTGTTGAATGGTGTCCATTTGGTGTTGGCGGGTATGCGGGAGCGAAAAGCAGGCACTGTCATCAACATCAGTTCGATTGCGGGCCGCAAGACATTCCCCAATCATGTGGCTTATTGCGGTACCAAGTTCGCGGTGCACGCGATGGGCGAAAATATCCGGGAAGAAGTGGCTGACGACAATGTTCGTGTGATCACCATTGCCCCCGGTGCGGTGGAAACCGAATTGCTTGGGCATACCACCAGTGATGACATCAAGGCGGGCTATGAATCCTGGAAAGACAGCATCGGCGGTGCCATTGCACCGGAAGATATTGCTGGTGCTATCAGTTATGCCTATAACCAGCCACAAAACGTGTGTGTGCGTGAGATTGTGATCGCAGCAACCCGCCAGCAACCTTAATGTTTGAGCCGTTGTTTTAAGTCATTGAACATTTCAAATAACCGCCCAGGGAGTAGGGCGGTGATGCTATTCATCCTCAAAAATGATTGACCTCTGCCGATATCACTATTTCGCTTGTAAATGATGGGGTTATTACGTCACGGGAACTTTGGCTGACGCATAACTGTCATATAACTAGCGAATGATTGTGAACAGGTACCATGAGGTCGAGTATGAAAAGAAAAGATACGAAACACGTTAAACAAGACGGCAACTCAAAGCAGGACAAAAAAAACGCCCATTTCTTCTCCTTCAGCGGCTTGAGAAGACGCTCAGCCAGCAAGCCGGAAAGCGGTGATGATTCGCCCCGGGAATCGTCAAATATCCGTACCGCCTGACCCCCGATTCTCACTCCAATTCAGTCATCGGCTGCCGATAATACAAAACAGGTATTTGTCTTCCTGATGCGTCTGGTCGGCGTCTCAGGGTATCGGTAGGTCGGTGTAACATGGAAATACTGCGTAAGTGCCCCTGCTGTCAGTCTGAAGCCGAGTTTGTGGATGTTCCGGTATCCGGCAGCCTGTTATGGCAGGTGACCTGCCGCCGCTGTGGTTTGTCTACTGAGCTGGATGATGACCGCATGCTTTGCCTGAAGCAATGGAACCGCCGGGAGCGGGAGGATCATCTGAAAATGGTGTTGATCAGCCTCACCATTGGCAGTGCATTTCTGGCGGTGATCGGATTTGTGATTGGTATGCTGCTAGGCTTGAATAGCGGCTTTTCCTGAGCTAAACCACTACTTCATTTCAAAGCCCTGCTCTTGCAGAAATGCCCGCATATGAGGGCGGGTTTTCTCAGCCATCAAGCCACTGACCTGCTCACTCCAGCTGATATGTTTATTTCCTCCGGTGCGTGTCTGGTAATAGTCAAGAATGGTGTCGTCATACGCTTCCTGTGTCCCGGGATCATCATCGGACCAGACGTCTTCTTTCAAAATAACGTCAGCAGGCAGCCGGGGTTTTATTTCGGGATTCTGATCCGGATAACCCAGGCAGAGTCCGAAAACGGGATAGACCTGTTGTGGCAGTTGCAACAGGTCACTGACCTCGCGTGGATTATTGCGAATACCGCCAATGTAACAGGCACCCAGCCCCATGGCTTCGGCGGCAATCACGCAGTTCTGTGCCATCAGGGCGACATCCACGGTCGCGATGATAAACGCTTCGGTCATGCCGGCCGGCATTGTCATATTGTGCCGTTCACAACATTGTTCCGCCCGGCGGAGATCGGCACAGAACACCAGAAATTCTGCGGCAGACGCCACGTAGGGCTGGCCGCCGGATAACGTCACCAGCTGTTCTCTGGCGTCGGGGTTGCGTACACGAATCACGCTGCGGGCCTGAACGAAACTTGATGTGGCAGCGGCCTGGCCCGCATGAATGATCGCCTGCAATTGTGTGTCGGTCAGTGGTCGGTCAGTGAACTTTCGGATGGAGCGGTGGTTTCCTAACAGCTTCAGCAGGCTGGTTTCGGTGGCAGGATCGTGTTGCATAGCGTCTCCGTTATCCAGTTATCGTCTGTTCGCGTGTGATCACGGCACATTATGGCAGGGTTGTGCGGTCTTTCTCTGTACGTTGATCTATGTCAATGTTTGTCCGGCTGATTTGTCTCTAAAGTACCGGTTACCTGCCAATAAACACAACACACCGGATGGTCGCATAGCCACATGCCTTTATAAGCGACACGTTCGGTATAATAGCGAGGTTAGTCATGGAAAACGCCGTTGCAGACGGTCATCGGACAGATAATAAAGGGGACAATGTGCTGATACCCTGGAATGACTTTCTCAGCGTCGGTATCCAGGAGATCGATGAGCAGCACAAGGTGCTAGTGGATCTGCTCAATGAGCTACACCGGGCCATTACCGAGCATCATGGGAGTGATGCAGCTATTGGTATCCTTGATCGACTGGTGGAATACACCCGGATTCATTTTTCCGTTGAAGAAAGCCTGATGCGGGTGCTGGATTACCCCGGCTATGAAGAACACAAGCAACACCACGAACAACTGATTGAACAGGTCTATGAACTCCGGGGCAAAGTCGGTAACGGAAAGCATATCAGCTTCGAACTACTTCGTTTTCTCAAATCCTGGCTGACTCGCCATATCCTGGAAGATGACCGGGATTATGTGCCGTTTTTCCTGTCCCGTGGCGTCAAGGCCAGTTACGAGAAGCGTTCCTGGCTGGACCGGATTTTTCATCGCTAACCGCTGTATACCCGCAGGCGTGATTGTGAATGGTTATAACCGCCTGCTGCTGCGCTGAGTATACTTTTCACAAGGTGTGCCGGTTCGGGACGAGACCGGCGTTGTCTCCGCGCAGTAACAGGGATTGTTATGGTGATCACATACGCTGGCAGTGGCCAGTCGCCTATTCTGGACCATGCTTTCAGGCTCTCTTCGAACAATGAACCACTGACACTTCGGGACCATTTCAAAGGTCACGTCATCTTGATGACGTTGCTGGAACCTGAGGCTAATCAGGAACAGCTGGAGGCCCTGAAGCAAATGTTCCTGCGGTATCGCCTGCGTCATTTCACTGTGGTGGGTATTCACCCGGAAACGGTTCAGGTGACGTCCAACGTTTCATTTCCACTTCTGAAGCTGCCTACCGACAGTGACCATGAACACTTTCAGATGCTTACCGGTCTGGCTGGCCCTTCGGGTATGACTGTCTGCCTGGTGAACCGCCGTGGCCATCAGGCGGCAGTGTTTCCGGATGATCCGGTACCCGGCAACAGCAAATTCATGCAAAAGCTGGAAATGCTGCTCGCCGAACACCGTTAAGGGGCGGGGATGACCTCGTCCAGTACCTGAATGAGGCGTTCTGTCTGCGCTTTGTTTCCCAAGGTGATACGAAGCCCCAGACGACCCTGCTGATCCGCCTTGGGACGCACGAGAATGTTGTGCTCTTGCAGGTGACGGTTGATGACGTCGGGGTCTTCCGGGAACGTCCAGAGATAGTTGGCGGCGCTGGGCCAGAAATCAATCTGTTTATCCACAAGAAACGCTTCAAACAGCGGTTTGGAGACGGTCATGACTTCCCTGACATAGTTTTCCGTGTATTCCGGATGCGCCAGCGCCGCAGTTGCTGCGACGACGGCAAATTGATTGACGTCGTAGGGACCGCGGACATTGAGCAGGGCGTCAATGTTCTCGGGGGAGCTGATCACATAACCCAGCCGGATCGATGGTAACCCCCAGGTCTTGGAAAACGTGCGGGTGACCAGCAGGTTGGGATAGTCATTGACCAGATCACTGACCGTACTTTGGGTATATTCGAAGTAGCATTCATCGACCAGAACGGTGGCCTCAGGTGCTGCTTTGGCAATCTCGATGATGGTTTCACGACTGACAGCAGTGCCGGATGGATTGTTGGGACTGGCAATCACAATCAGGCGGGTAGCCGGAGTGATGGCATCCAGAACAGCTTGTGCGGGAAATCCTTCCTCATGGGTGTACTGTGGCTCAGCGATATTGAGGTTTTCGACTTTTGCGCACTGGTAATACATCGCGAACGACGGACCAGAAATAATGGCTTCATCCCCTTCACGGCAGCTGGCGCGGATGATCAGGTCGATGCCCTGGTCGGAACCATTGGTGATCATGACCTGGTTGCTGTGGATACCGTTGTATTCGGCAATACGCTCGGTTAGTTCGCCATAGCTGGGATACATCTGCAGCTGATCATTATTGAGATAATCCAGCAGCGCCTGACGAACCTGCGGGCTGACGGGCAGGGTGCGTTCATTGAAATCCAGCAGTAAATGTTGCCCCGGATCGCGACCTTCCAGCGGAGGGGCATAGGCGCTCATGGCAGCAATATGGGATTTGAAAACACTCATGGTCTATACCGCTTTGTTGTGATGATCTTGAGGTTAACCAAGCGGAGCCAGTATACGCAGAGTGTTTCAGTGTGTCATCGAACCTTAATCACTCAAGTTACGCACAAGACTGAAAATACGGCATTATTGCCGGTATGAAACACGATCTGATTGAGCTGTACTCTGACTACCTTCTGTCCTCTTTTGGCAAAACAACCGCAACCGGTT
>MUIA01000231.1 GCA_002084115.1 Oceanospirillales bacterium LUC14_002_19_P2
ATAGCCTCTGCGTCATCATCTCCTGCTTTAGTTACCGCAACGAATGCCAGCGCTTCGTTAAGGATATTTATCTGGCTGACAGTTAATAACGAAATCGCATCAATGAAATTTTGAAAGAGCCTGCAATTCATAACAGTCATCCCCTGATAGCCGGATGGTTCAGGGAGTATAGGTCAACCAACCATCAGGGGTAACTTAGCCCGCCGCATAGGTTTTGCGAAACGCCAGACTCTGGGGAATGGATGCAATCATGGTCGGCTCCTCACTTACCCATGGTATCCCGGAATGACTGTCCGCTAAGTTTCAGGCCGAGCCAGACAATCAGCGAGGAAAGCACCAGCAGTAGGACACCGAATGCCGAGCCCTGTTCCCAGTTAAAACGGGTTATAAACTGTGTGAAGATCAGATCGGTAAACCACAGGCTATCCTTACCGCCCAGCAGTGTTGGTGTCAGATAATTACCCAGCGTCAGCATGAACACCACGATACAGCCCGAGACGATGCCCGGCATCGCGTAAGGGATAATGACCTCTTTCAACGCATGAAAACCGTTGCCACCCAGGTCATAGGCTGCTTCAACTAGGCTGTCGTCCAGTCCATCCAAGGTGGTGATCAGAGGAACGAGCATAAACAGCATGGAGCTGTAGACCAACCCCATCATTACTGTCACATCGTTGTACAACAGTTCAATGGGGCCATCGACCAGTCCCATCCACTGCAGCACATTACTGACGACGCCTGTTTCCCGTAACAGGATCATCCAACCGTAGGTACGCACCAGTTCACTGACCCAGAAGGGTATCAGGCAGGCCAGGAACATCAGGTTACGGGAACGTCCCCGGGCCAATTTGGCGATATACCAGGCAATAGGGAAAGCAATCACCAGTGTGATGCCTGTCGCCATGATCGACATGACCGCCGTACGAAGGAACGTGCGCCAATACAAGGGTTCAGTAAAGAACTCCATATAATGGTCAGTGGTAAAACGGTATTCACCGTAACTAATCTGTTCCCGAAGGGAGATACTGATCATGTCCAGATGGGGGAACAGTATCAGTAACCCTAGCGTTAACAGCAAAGGCATCATTAACAGGTAAAGGGTCAGCCGGCTTCCAGTCATTCTGATCATACGGCCGCCTCAGTGGCTTGTGCCTGAACTGGTTGCGGTACGGAAATCCTGGCATCCCCAACGCCTGCAAAGCAATGACACTGTTCGGCATTCCAGCTCAGGTATAACTGGTCACCTCGCTGAATACCTGTGAACTCATGTGTCTGTGGCAACACAACCTGAAGCTCGGAGCCGGTATCCGCATCGCGCACCAGTAATCGGCTGTTACCACCATCAAACAGAATATTTTCAACGACGCCTGACACCTGGTTATCTGCCGCCTTGTCATCGGTTTTGCCCAGATGAATGATTTCAGGCCGTACAAAAACTGACACGGGGTTGCCGACATCCATCGGCATCCCGTTTGCAGCCTGCGCCTGAAACATCTGACCACATTCCGTTTTAACATTGATGGTATTACCGGTAACGGCCTCAACCATACCCTGGAAGCGATTACTTTCACCGACAAATCCAGCGACGAACGCCGTTTTTGGATGGTAATAAAGTTCCTGCGGCGTGCCGATCTGCTCAAACCGTCCCTGATTCATGACTGCCACCTGGTCTGACATCACCATGGCTTCCGACTGGTCATGGGTGATGTAAACGAAGGTCGTGCCAAACGCCTGCTGCAGTTTCTTGAGCTCAACTTTCATATGCTCCCGCAGCTTCAGGTCCAGCGCGCCCAGCGGCTCATCCAGCAACAATACATCGGGTTCCAGCACCAGACAGCGGGCAATGGCAATACGCTGTTTCTGACCACCCGACAACTGACTGATAGCTTTACTGCCGATACCGGGTAAGCCGATACGCTCCAACGCATCTTCGACTCGTCGCTGAATCTCATCTTTTGACGTTTTACGACGCCGAAGACCATAGGCGATGTTCTCGTACACGTTCATCATCGGAAACAGCGCCAGATGTTGAAACACCATGTTAACTGGTCGTTTATTAGGTGGAACGCCCTGCATGGAGCGCCCTTTGATATCAATGGCTCCGGCGCTGGGCTCCAGAAAACCTGCCAACATTCTCAACAATGTTGTTTTACCGCAACCGGAAGGACCAAGAATGGAAAAGAAAGAACCACGGGGAATCGCAAACGACACGTCCCTGACAGCCTGAAAATCACCGAATGACTTACAGACATCCCGACATTCGAGATCAAACTCTGGGGGCATGGGTAGATCCTGCTATTACTGATGAGATAGAACCAGATGCATAGGGGAAGCAGGCAGGAATGCCCGCCTCCCGATCAGGGTTACTGTGCCGCTTTTACGCGATCCAGTACTTTCCCTTCGATGGTTTCGAGACCGGCCGGTACCGGCGGATACCACTTGATATTATCTAGGGCTGCCTGGTCGAAACTCTGCTGGTAACTGCGACGCAACCCGGCATCCACGTACTCTTCAGCACCTACAGCAGCAATAAAGTTACCTGCAGATGTGGTGATTTTCGCCGCAATATCCGGACGCATTACGAAGTTAATCCATTTATAGGCGGCTTCGTCATTACGACCCTTGGCAGGCAGAACAAACGTATCGATCCAACCCAACGCACCGGATGTCGGCGCGACAAAGTTAATCGTGTCGTTTTCCTGATTAAGCTTCCAGCCACCGGCATCCCAGCCCATTGCCATGGTGACTTCGCCACTGCGCACCAGGTTGATCAGGGCATCACCACCGGACCAGTAGGCTTTAACATTGCCCTTACACGCGATCAGTTTGTCCTGCACTTTGCCAAGAATGGCTTCGTATTTTTTCTGGTCGTCATACGCTGCAAAAGGGTCTTATCCCATAGCAAAAGCAAAACCGATCAGGGTCGGACGCTTCAGGCGGTAGGAGACTTTGCCCGCATAGTCATCAGAGCACAGGTCATTGAAACTGTACTCCTGTTGACCGGTACTTTGATTCACAATCAGACCGCTGGTACCCCAGATATGCGGCACCGCATACACATCATCACCAATCGTTGCACTGGTTTCATAGGCTTTCAGCATGGAAGGAATGAACCGGCTCGTATCAATCTTGCTCATATCCATGGGCTTGTAGATACGGTAGTTCTTCTGGGCGCCCAGGATACGATCCTGACTCGGCTGCGCCAAGTCAAAGCCCGCACCACGGGTTGCGCGCAACTTGGAGATCATGTCCTCGTTGTTTGATACTGTGACTTTGACGTCGATACCGGTTTCTTTCTCAAACAGGTCAATCACTTCCTGAGGCGCATAACCTCCCCACGTCAGGAGTCGTAACTCCTCGGCCTGTACGACAGCCGTCATACTGCAGGCAAGCAGACCGGCACCGGCTGCGGCCAAAAACTTACGGGCTGGTTTACGCATTGAATCCCCCGGGATCATGTTTACATTCGTTCTGGTTCGAACATTATTTTTCTATTGTGTGACAGAATTGTTTCAACAAACCCCGATAATGATCAATAAAAAGGTAATTTCTTGATGTGAGTGCGGCAGAGGAACCTCTGCCGCTGTGTAAAAACGGGTATCAGTCTCAGGCGTTTCGGGCAGGTATTGCACCCAACACTGCCACCAGCAATTCCCAGTAGCGACCAACAGAGGCGATATCCACTTTCTCATCCGGAGAATGCGGGAAGCGGATGGTTGGGCCTATCGACACCATATCCAGTGACGGATAAGGTTCCTTGAACAATCCACACTCCAACCCTGCGTGAATGACCTGAATAGACGGCAGCTTGCCGAATTTTTCCTGGTAAACATCTCGCACTATCTGCATGACCGGAGAGGTTGCGTCGGGTTTCCAGCCGGGATAAGCACCGGAAGCCTCCATGTCCGCACCGGCGGTGAATGCCAGCGCCCGCAGCATGTTCTCCACCATGTTACGACCGGAATCGATGGTGGAACGTACCAGGAAAAGGATTTCCACCTGCTCTTCTGTCGTTTTCACCACCCCCATATCGGTCGAGGTTTCCACGACACCGGGAAAGGCATCACTCATCCGAATCACGCCATTAGGTGCGGCGTGCATCATCGCCAACAGTGTTCGCTGATCTGCTGTGGTGAAGACCTGAGCCGGAGCATCTGCCGGTGACAGCTCAAGCTTCAGCGTCGGTTCTGTAGCCGCCAATTCAGACGACAGAATGCAACGATAGCGATCCACCAAGGCTTTCAGCGTATCGGCATTCGCTGCAGACACAGCAATGGTTGCGCCCGCTTCACGGGGAATTGCATTGCGCAGGCTGCCGCCACGAATATCTGCGACACACAGTTCCAGTTCTTCTGCATGACCAAACAGGAAACGGGCCAGCAGTTTGTTCGCATTACCGCGCCCTAGGTGGATATCGCAACCAGAGTGTCCACCTTTTAATCCTGACAGCGTCAGTTCAAAGGACTGATAACCGGCAGGCAACGGCTGACGTTCAATCGTTCGGTTCACCTGAACATCTACACCGCCAGCGCATCCCATGTAGACGTCGCCTTCCTCTTCCGAGTCAGTATTGATGAGGATGTCACCTTTCAACAGTCCTGCCTGTAAACCGAAGGCGCCCGTCATACCGGCTTCTTCGTTGATAGTCAGCAGTACTTCCAGGGGGCCGTGAGGAATATCCTTGGCAGCCATCACCGCCAGGGCAGACGCCATGCCAATGCCGTTATCGGCACCCAGAGTAGTGCCATCGGCGCGAACCCATTCGCCATCAATAATCGTTGTGATCGGGTCCTGCTCAAACACATGCTGTTTGTCCGCATTACACTGCGGCACCATATCCAGATGTGCCTGCAGGATCACGCCTTTGCGATCTTCCATACCCACTGTCGCCGGTTTGCGAATGATCAGGTTACCGACGGTATCGACCTGGGTTTCCAAACCCTCAGCCTGCGCCCACTGTTGAATGTGGTCGCGCAGGGCAATTTCGTGTCCGGAAGGATGGGGAATCGAGCAGATCGTTTCAAACCATTGCCACAGACCGTTAGGTGACAGGTCGCGCAGTTGTTCCATATCAGGCATCTTCCAGAGTAAATAGACGGACATACTACCTGAAGGTTTTCGCAGGAAATACGCCCCTGTCAGGCAGCAGTCGTCTTGATCGTATTTGGGGTCAGAATACTGTCATTGGCACAGAAGCTCTGTGAGTTTTTCCGGTGTCGGCACAGAACCGGAGTGCACCAGCCGACCATCAATGGACACCGCAGGCGTACTGACCACGCCAGCGCTCATAATGGCCTCCAGATCAGTGACCTTATTTAATCGAATGGTCATATCCAGCTGTTGAGCTACCTGTTCAACCCGTTCAGCCGTAATCACACAATTCCGGCAACCGGAGCCATAGACGTTTATATCCTTCATCACACTACCTCTTTATGTGTTGATTTAAATCGCATTGACTACAAAAAATTCACGGCGTTAAACAGCCAGCCCACCAGACAGAAAGCCACCAGCAGATACACCGCAATCATGAGCAGCAACCGGTACTGCATTACTTGTTTCAACATCATGAATTCCGGCAGGCTGACGGCAACCGCACTCATGCAGAACGCCAGCGTGGTTCCCAACGGCACACTTTTCGCCAGCAAGCTGCCCATGACAGGAATAACCGAGGTAGCATTGACATACAGTGGTATGCCCGCAAGTGACGCCAGGGGGACGGTCCACCACTGGCCAGCGCCGAGATACGTCTGAAACCAGGTTTCCGGAATAAACCCATGAATCAAAGCGCCTATCCCGACCCCTATAAACACCCATTTCCAGATTCTTCCGACAACCGTACGCGTTTCCTGCACGGCAAATTCATGACGGTCTTTCAGAGTCATTACCTGGGCCTGATAATCAATAGCCTCTGAACTTCCCTGGTTTTGATATTGCTTTGCCAAGAAGGGAACCAACCAACGTTCTGCCTTGATGCGGTCCATCAGGAAACCACCCACAATGCCCAACGTCATACATATCACGACGTATATAACGGTAAAACGAATACCGAGTAACGATGTCAGCAAGACAATGGCAATTTCATTGATCATTAGCGAGGTCAGCAGAAATGCCATCGTAACGCCCAGCGGGATACGCGCCGAGACAAACCCCATGAACAGGGGAATGGAGCTGCACGAACAGAATGGCGTAACGGCACCAAAAACCGAACCCATCAGATAGCCGGGAAAACGTCTCCGCCCCTGAAGATAATAACGAACCCGCTCCGGATTCAGTCCCGCCCGGACAATCGCGATGGCATAGATCAGCACCGTCAACAGAACCAGTATCTTGGCGGTATCTTCGATAAAGAAATGAACCCCATTAGCCAGCGGGGTATCAGGGGTTAGCTGAAGCAGCGAATATGTCACCCAGTCCGCCAGCCGGGTAAACCAATGCAACATGGAAGGTCTCCGCTAGAGTCTTGTCTGCTCTAAACACGAAGCCAGCGGCAAAAAGATGCATCTTTTTTTAACGATTTTTTTGAACTGTCAGGTGCGATGTCTGGGTGTGAAATCACAGACACCAGTTTCATCAAACTGAATCTGACATTTTTTAATCATCTGAGTCCGTAGCTTTTGTCGGGCACGCTGTAGTCGCGATTTTGCAGCGGGGAGTGATAAGCCAACTGAACAGGCATAATCCTCCTGTGACATTTTCTGAATATCGCACCGTTCAATCGCATCCCGGTCTTTGTCGTCCAGTTCACTCAGCACGCGCATCATGCAGGATTGCAGCTCAAGCAACAGCGGCGTCTCGGGTGCCTGCTGAACCTGATCAATAAACGGCATGGTTTCAGGATGCGGTTTCCTGACAGCGTCAATCAAAGTATTGCGTGTAATGGTAAAGAACCAGCTTCTGGCATGCTCCAGTGAGCAAAAGCGCTCTTTATTTCTGAGCGATTTCAAAAAGACATCCTGAAGCAAATCCTGGGCTTGCTCACTGTCACGCGTCTGTTTCAGCAGCCAGCCGTGTAAATCCTTTTCATTTTCGCGCCAGGCTTTCATCAGACAATCCACACCTACGTCCCCACCACTACCACTGTCAATTATCGCTGGCAGGGTAAATTGTCGACTTTTATGAGGATTTGATGGATATCAACAGATCATCGTTTTCGATGATGGATCAAAACAGACTGAAAGAGGAAGCAGTCTCTGCGAATAACGCAGAGACTGTCGCAGGATTAAGCCATCTGGGGCAAGGTATAAGTACGCAACTGCATCGCAAAATCCTGCAATGCGCGAATTCCACTGGCTTCCGCCTGACGGCACCACTCACGGAGTGCTTCTATACGATCATTCTTGTCTTTAAATGTCTGCCAGATAGCCTGTAATGCCAGACGCTTCTCATAAATCACTTTCAACGCATGGCTGGATTCGACAATGGTATTGAGGCGCTCGACATGGTCAGGCTTGAGTAAGGCATCTTCCCGGGACAACAGTTTTTTCGCCCGGCGCAAGATCTGCCTTTTCTTGCCTTCAGCCTTGGCCAGTTCATTTTTAACCAGAGGACCGATTACCGTACGACGGTAGTTGTCCATAATCTGGAACCGGTTATTGATCACCGCAAGAATCGTATCGTGGTCAATATCCTTTTTGGTGATATCCCGGTAAACCAGGGGACGGGTAAATTTCACCTTGGCCAAACCGAGCGCCTTAAAGGCACGAATCCATACCCAACCGATATCAAACTCCCAGAACCGTACCGAGAACTTGGCCGAGTTAGGGTAGGTATGATGGTTGTTATGTAGTTCTTCGCCCCCTATGAGAATGCCCCAAGGGACAAGATTGCGGGCATTGTCCTTACACTCAAAGTTACGATAACCAAAATAATGGCCAATACCGTTGATAACACCTGCGGCAAAGACCGGACTCCAGATCATCTGAACAGCCCAGACCGTAATGCCTATCACACCAAACAGTGTCACGTCAGCGAGAAACATCAGGGTAATGCCCAAGCCTGAGAACCGGCTGTAAACATTTCGTTCAACCCAGTCTTCCGGGCAACGCTGCCCAAAGCGACGCAGGGTTTCTTCATTCTTGGCCTCGGCACGATACAGTTCGGAGCCACGCCACAGCACTTCATTCAACCCTCTGACAACCGGGCTGTGTGGATCATCCGCCGTTTCACAGACCGCATGGTGCTTACGGTGAATAGCCGTCCATTCCTTGGTATTCATGCCGGTGGTTAACCACAACCAGAAACGAAAGAAATGCTGAATCGACGAATGAAGGTCAATCGCGTTATGGGCACTGAATCGATGCAGATAGAGTGTTATGCTGAGGATCGTAATATGCGTGAGAATCAGCGTGACGCCCACCACCTCCCAAGCTGACAGCTGTAAAAGACCTTTATACCAAGAGGGATCGATACCCATAGTCGTGTGCTCTCCCGATCTGTTTTTATCGTGATGTGATCAGTTTTCAGGCAATTGTCGGACAGGAGTTAAAAATCAACGTCTCCACTCCATCACCCGTGAAAATTACCAAACCATAGTACATCTCACATAAAAAAACACCACCCGGTTGAATGTGGCGGTGTTTATTGCTGTATGACATGGGCAGTAGGAGGTCAGGCAAGCTCTATCATCGCATTTGAGCTGTCCTTGCTCGACTTCCGGGGACAGCTGACGGTTCGCTTGACCTGATCGTCTGCATCCACCGATTCCAGCCGGACATCAAACCCCCACAACTTATGCACATGGCGCAGGATTTCTTCCGTAGTCTCTCCCAGCGGCCGCCCCTGATGCATGTAGTGGCGCATCGTCAGCGCACGGTCACCTTTGACATTGACGTTATAGACCTGAATGTTGGGCTCTCGGTTCCCCAGGTTATACTGGGCCGCCAACGCTTCCCGAATTTCGCGATAGCCGGGTTCATCATGGATGGCATCCACTTCCATGTAGGCCTTTTTCTCATTATCCATAATGGAGAACAACCGTAACTCCCGGATCACCCTCGGCGAAAGATACTGTTGGATGAAGCTTTCATCCTTGAAGTTACGCATGGCGAAATGCAAGGTATCCAGCCAGTCGGAACCGGCAATATCCGGGAACCATTCGCGGTCTTCATCGGTAGGATCTTCACAGATACGACGAATATCCACGAACATCTTGAAACCCAATGTATACGGGTTGATGCCGGAGTAGCGCGGGTCATCAAAATCCGGCTGAAAAATCACGTTGGAGTGGGAATGCAGGAACTCCATGATGAAGCCTTCCGTTACCAGGCCTTCGTTATACAGTTCGTGCATGATGGTGTAGTGCCAGAACGTTGCCCAGCCTTCATTCATCACCTGAGTCTGGCGCTGTGGATAAAAATATTGCGCCATCTTGCGAACGATCCGCAGGAGTTCACGCTGCCAGGTTTCCAGTAATGGCGCGTTCTTTTCCAGGAAGTAGAGAATGTTTTCTTCGGGGTGTTCCGGAAAACGTGTCTCTTTCTCTTCCACTTCCGTTTCCTGCTGCGGAATCGTGGACCAGATATCATTCAATGTTCGCTGGATGTACTCAGCTCGCTCTTCCTGGCGAGACTTTTCCTCTTCCGCCGAAATAGGTCGTGGTCGCTTATACCGGTTAACGCCCTGGTTCATCAAAGCATGGCAAGCGTCCAAAACATCCTCAACCGCATCAATACCGTATTTCTCTTCACACTGGTTGACATAGTTTTTGGCAAACAGGAGATAATCGATGATCGACTCCGCATCAGTCCAGGTCTGGAACAGGTAATTTCCCTTGAAGAAAGAATTATGCCCATAACAAGCATGAGCAATGACCAGCGCTTGCATGGTGATGGTGTTTTCTTCCATCAGGTAGGCAATACAGGGATTGGAGTTAATGACGATTTCATAGGCCAATCCCATCCGGCCCCGTTCATACCCCTGCTGGTTACTGAGGAAATGTTTACCAAATGACCAGTGGTTATACATCAACGGCATACCCACGGAAGCATAAGCGTCCAGCATCTGTTCCGAGCTAATGATTTCAACCTGGTTGGGATACGTATCCAGTCGAAATTTTTCCGCGATCCGGGCAATCTCGCGGTCATACTGTTCGATCAGCTCAAACGTCCATTCAGACTCTGTGGACAGCGGTTTTTTTTTCTTGCTCATTACGCTTCCTTCTTCTCGAACAGGCGCCGGAATACCGGATAAATATCGCTGGCGGACTTTATCTGCTGCATGGCAAAGGAATCCTGGAACTGGTCCTGGATGGTTTCGTATTCACGCCACAGGTTCTGATGCTGACGGTCAGTGATTTCCACATAAGAGAAATACTGCACCAGTGGCATCAGCTCATTCGCCAGGATTTTGGTACAGACCGAGGAATCCCCTTCCCAGTTATCCCCATCCGAAGCCTGGGCAACGTAGATATTCCAGTCAGTCGGCGAGTAACGTTTGATGATGGTATCCCGCGTCAATTCAAGCGCACTGGAAACAATGGTTCCCCCGGTTTCACGGGAATAGAAGAAGTCTTCTTCGTCCACTTCCTTGGCAGCCGTGTGATGCCGGATAAACACCACTTCAATCCGCTTGTAGTTTCTCTGCAGGAACAGATAAAGCAGGATAAAAAAGCGCTTCGCCATATCCTTGATTTCCTGCGTCATAGACCCGGAAACATCCATGACACAGAACATCACTGCCTTGCTTGACGGCTGGGGTACCTTGACGAAATTGTTGTACCGAAGGTCAATGTCATCAATGAACGGCACCCGCTTGAGCTTGCCGTTCAGTCGCTTGATCTCTTCACGGAGAAAGTTGGCCCGTTCCTCGTCGTAACCGTCGGGCTGGACTTCCATTTCCCGCAGTTCACGTTTCATCTGGCGTATATCCCGACGCATACCACCCGAAAGTGCAATCCGACGGGCGTGGGCACTGCGCAGTGAACGGACAATATTGAGCCTATCCGGCGGTCCGGCTGTCACAAAACCAGCCTGACGGGTTTTGAATTCCACCATGTCAGACAGCTGTTTTTCAGACAGGTTGGGCAGTTCCAGATCATCGAACATGAATTCCAGGAATTCATCATTGTTGATATGGAAGGTGAACTCATCCATACCGTCACCCTGGTTGCTGGCCTGGCCGGCGCCACCGCCACGGCCGCTACCACCATTGGGGCGTTTGATTCGGTCGCCTTTGATGAAATCCTTGTTACCAGGATGAATACTGCGGTGCATGCCGCCCTGACCATGATGAAAGATGGGCTCCGACAAGTCCTTCTGGGAAATGGAGATGTCGCTGCCACTTTCGACATCGGTAATGCTGCGCTTGTTCACCGCATCCGACACCGCTTTCTTGATATGTTTTTTATACCGCCGCATAAACCGCTGACGGTTTACCGTGCTCTTGTTCTTGCCGTTGAGGCGGCGGTCAATAATGATGCTCATTACACACTCCGTGTGGCAAGTAGAGACTCGTTGATACGAGGAAACAGCGCAGCCCTGTCTGCCATGCTCCGACGCCGAAACCGCAGTCCCTGCGGTTTCCATTGGGCGCCGGCATTGGCATGGCGGTGACTACACTACTGTGACTTCCGGACGCGGATATACCATTCAGCCAGCAACCTGACCTGCTTCTCGGTATAACCCCGCTCGACCATGCGCTTCACAAACTCATTGTGCTTGCGCTGCTCATCATTGCTGCCCTTCGCATTGAAGGAAATGACAGGCAACAGGTCTTCGGTATTGGAGAACATCTTCTTCTCGATGACCGAACGCATCTTTTCGTAGCTGAGCCAGCTTGGGTTCTTACCGTTATTTCCAGCCCGAGCACGTAGAACAAAGTTCACCACTTCATTCCGGAAATCCTTCGGATTCGCGATGCTGGCAGCTTTCTCGATTTTCTCCAGTTCATCGTTTATCGCAGAACGATCAAGAATATCGCCGGTTTCCGGATCACGGTATTCCTGGTCCTGAATCCAGAAATCCGCATAGGTAATGTAACGGTCAAAGATGTTCTGGCCGTATTCTGAGTAGGATTCCAGATAAGCGGTCTGAATCTCTTTACCCAGGAACTCAATGTACTTCGGCGCCAGGAATTCCTTCAGGTAGCGAAGGTAACGTTCCTGAATTTCCTGGGGGAACTGTTGCTGTTCAATTTCACGCTCCAGCACATAGAGTAGATGCACCGGGTTGGCCGCCACTTCCGACGGATCGAAATTGAAAACCTTGGACAGAATCTTGAATGCAAAACGGGTTGAAAGACCATCCATACCTTCATCAACACCAGCCGCATCTTTATATTCCTGCAGCGGCTTCGCCTGCGGGTCGGTATCCTTCAGGTTTTCGCCATCGTACACCCGCATCTTTGAAAATACGTTAGAGTTCTCAGGCTCCTTGATACGGGAAAGCGTCGTGAACTGGGCCAGCATCCGCAGCGTATCCGGTGCACAGGGTGCTTCACGCAGCGAGCTGTTCAGCAACAGTTTTTCGTAAATCTTGATCTCTTCAGAAACCCGGGTGCAGTAAGGCACCTTGACGATGTTTACCCTGTCGATGAACGCTTCATTGGTTTTGTTGTTTCTGAAGCTCTGCCACTCGGATTCGTTCGAGTGCGCCAGGATGATGCCGTCATAAGGAATCGCACTCATACCTTCGGTACTGTTGTAGTTCCCTTCCTGGGTCGCGGTCAGCAGAGGGTGCAGCACCTTGATGGGCGCCTTGAACATTTCCACGAATTCCATAATCCCCTGGTTGGCGCGACACAGGGCACCGGAGAAGCTGTAAGCATCGGGATCGTTCTGGGAGTATTCTTCCAGCTGACGGATATCCACTTTACCGACAAGGCTGGAAATATCCTGGTTATTCTCATCACCGGGCTCAGTCTTGGCGACCGCTATCTGGTCAAGAATGCTGGGATACAACTTGACCACCTTGAACTTGGTGATGTCACCGCCGTATTCGTGAAGACGTTTTACCGCCCAGGGAGAAATAATGCCCCGCAGATAGCGCTGAGGAATACCGTACTCTTCCTCCAGAATCCGGCCATCTTCCTGGGGATTGAAGAGTCCTAACGGTGATTCAAAGACAGGTGAACCTTTGATGGCATAAAAGGGTATATCCTGAATCAGCGCCTTCAACCGCTCTGCCAGCGATGACTTACCGCCACCGACGGGACCCAGGAGATAAATGATCTGTTTCTTCTCTTCCAGGCCCTGCGCCGCATGCCGGAAATAGGACACAATCTGCTGAATGGCATCTTCCATGCCATAGAATTCCTCAAACGCCTTATAGCGCTTGATCAGCTTGTTGGAGAATATGCGGCTGAGAACCGGATCGCGGGAGGTATCCACCACTTCCGGTTCACCAATAGCCATCAGCATCCGTTCTGAAGCATTGGCATACGTTGTCGGGTCGTCCTTACAGCGCTCCAGATATTCCTGCAGGGACATCTCTTCCTGCTTGGTTGACTGATAACGCGCTTGGTACTTATTGAAAATTTCCATTTCTCGATCACCTGCCCTGTCTGAATAATATTGCAACCGCCAGTACCACTGCTGATGCAACAACAGGCATCAATGCCCTGCGATTTGCCCGGTCGTTCCGGTTCCTTATCCAAGCTGAACCTTTGTTATGACCGGGAACGATATAGCTGTTCCCGGTATCTATCGGTTACTACCTTGCCAGCTTGATTTTATGTCTCTCTTTTTTAATCTAGCCTTATTTAGGTTTTAAAACGAATTTATGCACTCTGCAACTGCTTGATAACTGTTGCGAGGAATCGCGCAGCTTCTCCACCGGTGACGGCTCGGTGATCAAAGCTGAGAGAAAGCGGCATGATACGGTGTACTTCCACCTTACCCTCCACAACGACAGCTTCTTCTCTAATCACACCGGTTCCCAGGATACAGACCATCGGTGGCACAACAATCGGCGTCGCATAGCGTCCTGCCATCGTGCCGAAATTACTCAGCGTGATAGTGGCGCCTTTCAGTTCATCCTGCGGGACAGAACGGTTTTCCACATCCCGGCACATGGCATCCAAACCTTTCCGAAGATGTTGCGCTGACCGGTTACCGATATCCTGCATCACCGGTACAAAGAGCCCCTGATCAGAATCCACAGCAACACCGAGGTGTACCTGATCAAACAGACGGCGGCTGAAAGTTCTTCCATCAAACCAGGCATTCAATGACGGTTCGGCCCTGCAGGCCTCCGCAATAGCCAGCATGACGCGGACCGTGATATCGGTGCCTTTTTCCCAATGCCCAATATCCGCATCATCAAACAGTGTGACCGGTACGACGGACTCACCGGAAGCCGCCATGTTTCTGGCCATATGTTTGCGAACACCGCGCAGGGTTTCCGCTTCCTCACCCAGCGGACTGGTATAGGCTGCTTTTTCGACATCTTCAACGGTAATGTTGCCGGCCGGTGACGATGGCTCCACCGTATTGATATCAACACCCAGCCGTTGCGCCAGTGCTCTTACCGCCGGTGTTGCACGCACCCGTTGACTCTCTGCCGTTGATGGTGAAACACCCACAAAAAACTGATCGTCATCCGCAGATTCCGGTGCCTCTTCCAATTTGCCGACAACCGTGCCGGAATCTTCCTCCTCAACACCGGCGAACTCCACCAGCGGTTCACCGGTATGCAGGGTATCACCCGGCTCACCAAACAATTTTCCTATCACACCGCTTTGAGGCGAAGGCACATCCACCACCGCCTTGGCAGTTTCCACAGATACCAGTAGCTGGTCTTCCTCAACCTGATCACCGGGTTTGACATGCCACTTGACGATATCCGCTTCGGGAATCCCCTCGCCCAGATCAGGTAACTTGAAAAAACGCATTGCACACCCCCTTTGAAAGGTGACAGCAAAATCAGACTATTCCGCTACGGTCACAGGTCTCTCTGTCGCCGCAGGCTATTGAAACATTACGGTTTCCTTGATCGCCCGAACGATGCGCTCCGTATCCGGCAAATAGTGATCTTCCATACGGTAGTAAGGCATGGTGATGTCGTACCCAGCCACTCGCTTAACCGGCGCCTGAAGTTCAAAGATGGCCTCGGCGGATACCTGTGCGGCAATTTCAGCACCGACGCCGAAACTCCTGGCTGCCTCATGGACAATCACGCAGCGACCCGTTTTGCGTACAGATGCCAGAATCGTATCCATATCCAGCGGCTTGATGGTTGCCACATCAATGACTTCCACACTGATACCGTCTTCACCCAACGCTTTAGCCGCTTCCAGACTTTCTTTGATGGAGGCGCCCCAGCTGACCAAGGTGACATCCTGCCCTTCTCGCAAGGTAAAGCAGGTATCCAATGGCAAGGTCGTGCCTACTGCCGGCATTTCCTGTTTCTGCAAACGATAAATGCGCTTGGGCTCCAGAAAGATGACCGGATCAGGATCAGCAATAGCGGCCAGCAGCAGACTATAGGCCCGTACCGGTGATGAAGGGATGACAACTCGCAAACCTGGAATGTGGGCAAATAGGGCTTCGGTACTTTCGGAATGGTGTTCGGGCGCATGGATACCGCCACCATAAGGGGCCCGTAACACCATCGGGCATGTCAACCGCCCGCGAGTCCGGTTACGCATGCGCGCGGCATGGCAGCATAACTGCTCCATACTGGGAAAAATAAACCCCATGAACTGGATTTCAGCGACGGGCTTTAACCCCTGAGAGGCCATCCCGATGGAAACGCCAGCAATGAGCGCCTCTGCTAGCGGAGTATCCATAACCCGCTTGAAACCGTATTTTTCCTTGAGACCGATCGTTGCCCTGAAAACCCCACCGTTGGTGCCAACGTCTTCGCCCAGCACCACAACGTCTTCATCCGCAGCCATCGCGTCGTCCAACGCCTTGTTGACCGCTTCCACCATCGTGATCTTAGTCATGGCCGAGACCTCCCAACTTCATTTCCTCTTTCTGCTCGGCCAATCCTTTGGGTGTACTGGCGTAGTGGTAATCAAAGAGGTCATCAATGGTTGGCAAGGGGGTTGACTCGTAAGCCTCAACCTCTTCGTGAACTTGCTGGGCCACACGTTCCTGTAAGGCCGTTTCTTTTTCGGGCCCCCAGTGACCTCTGGCGTGCAAATAATCCCTAAGACGTTTGATCGGTTCTTTTTCCCAAGCTTCCCGGAGTTCTTCAGAAGGACGGTAACGACCTGCATCATCGGCCGTAGTGTGGTCGGACAACCGGTAGCTGATCGCCTCAATGACGGTTGCACCACGTTTGTGACGGGCGCGATCCAACGCTGCACTGACGACTTCATGCAAAGCAATGACATCATTTCCATCGACCTGCACACAATGTAAACCGGCACCCACCCCTTTCTGGGCCAAGGTCGGCGCGCCACACTGGATGGAACGTGGTACGGAAATCGCCCACTGATTATTGTTAATGAAATAAACCACCGGCAACTGCCAGGCGCCAGCAAGATTCAAGGATTCGAGGAAGTCTCCCTTAGACGTCGCACCGTCACCGCAAGTCGTCAGGACCACCCGATCCTCTCCCCGCAGTTTGAAGGCACTGGCAATCCCCGCAGCATGGGGTGCCTGGGTTGCGATAGGTACGCAGTTGGGAAAATCCTGACCATACCCTTCAGATGCACTGGCAATTTCATAGCCACCCCAGTAGCGATAAATATCAGCGTAACGAATACCACGGGCCACCATCGCCGGATGGTCGCGGTAATTGGGAACAAACACATCGCTGCTTTGAAGCAGTTTCCCATAAACAACTCCCTGGGCTTCCTGCCCCAGACAGGAGGGATAAGTCCCCATCTTGCCTGTCCGCTGTAGAGCAACCGCTTTCTGGTCTGCCTGCCGGGCAAACACCATGGCTTCGTAATAGTCGACCAATATTTCAGGCTGTTCTGCCCAGCCCGGCAATGGCTGTGTCAGTTCGGCGTTTTCATCCAGGTACTGAACCCAGGGAATGGTTTCATGAGTTTGCGTCATATACCCCCCAGTCTTTTCCGGTTACTGTTTCAGGCTGTCATACGTCCCTGATCATTTCCGTAAAGAATTGTTTCGGCCATTCGGTCTGTAATCAGTGAGATGGGCTCACCACTTTGCGCTTGTCGCTTGAACAGTTGTGTCAGCGTCTCACCAATGCCGTCAATCCGTTTCCTGATCACCTTGTCTGACTCGCCTACATGGCGCAGCGACGCAAAGATCAGCCCACCTGCATTAACCAGGTAATCCGGTGCATAAAGGATTGCCTGACGGTGTAAAGATAGACCGGAGTCCGGATCTGCGAATTGGTTATTTGCCGAACCGGCCACAACACGGCATTTCAGCACCTGAATCGTTTTATTGTTCAGAATGCCGCCCAGCCCGCAGGGACTGAAAACATCACAGTTCACTTTGTGAATATCTTCGGGGGAAACCGCTTCGGCATTGAAGGCTTTGCAGCATTGGTCGACCTTATCCTGCGCAATGTCTGCCACGACTAGACGCGCCTTGGCCTGATGCAGCAGCTGACATAATGCGTACCCCACATGTCCCAGTCCCTGAACAGCTACAGTGACACCTTCCAGCGAGTCCGGCAGATCCTTGCAGGCAGCAACGAAGGCCTTGATGCTGCCAAACACCCCCTGTGCAGTGTAAGGCGCCGGATCCCCCATCGCGGTCGTGCAGGTCACATGCGCGGTTTCAGTGGCGATAGTGTCCATATCTTCGGTGAATCTGCCGCAATCCATCGCGGTGATATAACGTCCTCCTAACTCATTAACGAAGCGTCCGAAAGCCTTAAACAGTGCTTCACGGTCAAAATCGCCCTCCGGCGCCATCACAACAGATTTCCCACCACCTTGATCCAATCCCGCGAGTGCTGCTTTATAGCTCATGGCTTTCGCCAGACGCACCGCATCCTGAATCGCTTCATCAGTCGTTTGGTAAGAGATAAAACGGCACCCACCCAGTGCAGGCCCCCGTGAGGTATCGTGTATAGCGATAATGCCCTTCAGGCCAGATGATTCATCATGTTTGAAATGAAGATCATTGAGTCTGGTATCAGTGATCGTCCTGAACACAGCGGAATCCCTCCCTTCGTGCCACAAGACCAGTGCATTCACTTGCACCGACTCTACGTTTCGTCACATTCAAAGAGGACGATAATCGTATTGATCCGGCTTATGGCTGTTAGTTAGATGATATTGCATTCAGCTTAGTACAGGATTTCAGAGCCATGACAAAAATGTAAGACTAATGTCTTTTAAATAGTGATTAGCGCCCATGCCGTGTAATCATTTTCCTACAACAACTTCAGTCAACGCCTGACAGCCTTCGCCCCATTATTTTTGTTACAGAAATTTTGTGCTCAAATAACAGAACAGGTATTCTGGACGGCCAATAAATAGAAATATTACCTGTCACTGTATGAACGAGACATTTACTGAACAACGCAGACATGTTCGCAAGCGCCTTGATTGTACAGCGTTTGTCTTCGACACCATCACGGGTGAAAAGCTGGGCCGCCTGTTCGACATTTCCAAAGAAGGATTCATGTTGCTGACGACACGGGAACTGTCCGCACAGCAACAGCTAAATCTCACCATGGAGTTACCCAATACCATTTCTGGTCAACATAACATTGAGCTGTCAGCTGAATGTGTCTGGTGCCAGCCGTCCAGTTTCAGTGAGGACTTTGGCGCAGGCTTTCGAGTCAAGACCATTTCAGAACAGGATAACGTCGCACTGCAGTATTTTATCCGCGACTTCTAAGTCAGTCATTAATCGTTCGAGCACTGTACGACCAGTCTCCCGAACCGGGTAATACTTTCACGCACCAGAGATGGACACATGAACCCAAGACCATTTGTGTCAGTGGAACAGGAGCGTTTAAATGGCGAGCAACTGGTTCGCCGTCACATTGAATGGTCATGGAACCGGGGTAAAGAGAAGCTCCTCGCCCATTGCCATACACGGGACTTTTTTTACTTTAACTCAAGTTACGCAGTAACGAATAACCTTAGCTGCTCGAATGATGCCCGCAGAGCGGTCATGTAAATCTTCGCCCTGAGCTGAAAATGATTGACCTTCAGTTTCAGGGAGAGGGTTTCC
>MUIA01000064.1 GCA_002084115.1 Oceanospirillales bacterium LUC14_002_19_P2
TCTTGTGAAGATGAGGTCATGGCAAGTTCCGGTTTGCTGTTTCCGAAGCATTTTTTTGTCAAGCCAATCGTACCAACAGATTGGACGGAACTTGCCTTTATTTATGAAATATCCGGGTTAGGACTTAGAAAATACGATTGGTATAATCAGACAGAACACAAATGGTGGTGCAGGAGGAGAGGCGGAAATCACCCAACAACCTGACGGGCTGGTCGAAATCCTCAATGTGGAACACCAAGGGAAACACGATACTCTTCTTATAGCCAAGCGTATGTATTCCCAGTAATTCAAAACGCTCAGGCAACGGCCAGAGCCATTCGACCTGCTTCAGGTTATCAGACGCCTGCCATTTCGCTTCAGGCGCAATCCCACCTTCCCCGGGGGATCGCCAATAGGTTTTCCAGTCATCATTCAGCTGGACTTCCAGTCCACCCGTCACCGTTCCGGCCACCGGATCCGTTTCCCCCGTAAGGAGCAAACGAACCTTGGCATTCGGCTGTTGCGGGCTCATCAGCCATTCGGTACTGAGTGCAAAACCAACCCGCGATATCAGGAGCAGGCACAGCGTGACCAGCCCCACAAAAAACTGTTTTTTCATCATTCTACAAAATCCATAGACAGCAAATATCATGGCGGCTGCCATAGAGCCACCAACCTGCAGACATTGGATTGCTATCTATTCCCTGAAAGTGCAGAACAACACATGACGCCTGACCACGGGGGGATCAGACGAAGAGAGGATGTGCCAGCCTGTGCGCTGAAGAAAGGTAATCAGAAAAATAACGGTGAACAGTGACAACAGCACGGGTAGCTCAACAATTTCACCACTGCGTAACAGATGGTCGGTGAGCTCACAGTCGTCAGCATCGGCAACAGCCGTTGAATTATGCTGAGCCAAATCACTCACGGTCACTGTGGTCGGACAGGCCATTATCAGCCCGGCGCGTTGAACCAGGCAGATTGTCATTACAACCAGCAACGCCAGGCAAGCTACATAAAGCCCCTGATGCTTTTGACGTCGTGATTTCAGTAATGACATATCCATACGCGGGAAGCTTATGGCGGCTTTATGAAAATCGCAAGGAGGCAGCGTGTAGTCTATCTAACAAAATGGGAAAGCCTGTCTTACCAACCGAGCTCCCCAGTATGAATCACCAGAACTAACGCCAATTTGAAGTTGGATTATTCGACAGTTGTAGAGAAAGAGAAGAGAAGGCAGTTCCAATCATACTGAAACTGCCTCTGGCATTTAGCTGGATATTTTACCGGGAATCATAACCGCCGTACGGCACTCTGGATAACTGCTGCAGATCCAGGCTTCCCGCCCGGCATGCTTACCCTGCTTCAGGGTATGACGCGCCATGCCGCCACCACACTTTCCGCAAATCCGGGTTTCCGGCCGCTTCGGTTGCTCGCTGACCGCCTTGCGTACGGAAGCAGAACCGATCACCTCGCTGCCCTGGTTGCCGTGTTCAATACCCGTCGCGATATACACATCTTCCCGCAATGTCCGTACATCCAGCAGACCACCGGTTTCATAGACCAGCAGCGGCAGACCCGCCTTGTCAAACCAGACACGCATCTGGTCAATGCGACGACGCCCTTTCTTGGTACTGCGATCCGCCAGCAGAATGGCGCAACGTGGCGCCAGCGAACGGCGTTCACACAACAGGATGTCAACAGGAGCCTTTCGGAAACGTGCAGGCATCGAGCGCTGCTGTTCATCGGTAAAGAGCATCTCACCCAGCGCTGGATTCCGGAACAGGCAGAAATGCTCCCTGACAGCCACATCCAGCAGACCATAAAATGAGCGTTCCGAACCATCAAAGAAAGGCTTACGAATATGCACGCCGGTGTCCCTGCGTATACGCGAGACGACCGCAACGGCAAGGGTCGCCAACAGCGCGATGCAAACGACAATAGCGATATAGGGGATTTGGGTTTCAATCATCATGCTATCCATTTCAGCGTCGTTTCCCAATCTCTCGATGCGTTATCCATAAAACCGCACTGTTCACAAATAGTACAACAGTTTCTGGCTTTATTCGCTAGTCTGAATACCCAGCATGTCAGGCAGGATGGCTGGCGCAGTAATCCGTATGCGCTTTTCCCGGCTTAGCTCCCCACCAATAATCTCAATATTCCGACGCGGCACGCCAAAACATTTAGCCAGGAATTTCACCAAGTAAGCATTGGCCTTGCCTTCAACCGGCGGTGCCTTGATCCGTACTTTCAGGCTCTCGCCATGCAGTCCGGCAAATTCATCCTTACTGGCTCGGGGCTGTAGATGACAGGCAATCACAAGGTCTTTACCCTGCCAGCGATAAAACGACATACAACTTCTCCACTGACGAACATCCCCGTTCCCTGTAGTATCGGTAAACAACTCGATCACTGAATACTATCAGAAAGAAACCGGCACCAAGCCAGTATTCCGTTCATTGATGCCCGTCAACCCGAAACAGTGATTCAGTCACTACTATGAGAATAAACGGGGAGGAGAACCGAATGCAGGAATTCAGAGAAATCCTGGTCGCCATCACCAACGCGCATACCAGCAAGGCGGAACTGGCGCAGGCCATTACCCTGGCCGCGGATAATCAGGCGGAACTAACCTTCGTGAGCATTGTTCAACCGGCCTGGTTTGAAAATCCACTCCTGTCACGCGATGACTTTCAGTCCTTCTGGGATGAGCATTTGCTGGCCATTGCCCAACCGGCGATGGATGCAGGTATCACTGTGACCACCCGGCAGATCTGCGGTCATCCGTTCCATGAGGTCATCCGTCTGGTGGAAACCGAAGGGTATGACCTTGTCGTCAAACTAGCGGAACCCAGTGGCGTATTCAACAGACGTCAACTGACCGGTAATGACCTGAATCTGTTGCGTCGCTGCCCCTGCCCTGTCTGGATGATGCAGGATAAAGACGCGGAACAACCGGCACAGGCACCTGTCATTCTCGTCGCCCTCGACACCAGCACTGACACACCGGAACAAATCGCCCTTAACCGGAAACTGCTGGCGAGCGCTGACCACCTGGCCCTGCAGGAAAAAGCCAGCCTGCATGTGCTTCATGTCTGGGACCTTTATGGTGAAGACCGTCTTCAGGGACCTTTCATTAATATGTCACGCGAGCAGGTCAATGAACTGCTGAAAGAAACGGAAAGCACCAACAGGGATCGTATCAACACCCTGGTCACCACCAATGGCATCGGTGATGCGGCACAATGCCACCTGGTACGAGGCCGTGCCTCCCACGAAATTCAGAAACTGGCGGCATCCCTCAAGACCGACCTGATCATCATGGGAACAGCGGGAAGAACCGGGCTGGCCGCCTTTGTCGTGGGCAATACGGCAGAGAACGTTTTTGCCGGTGTCGATTGTTCGATTCTGGCCATTAAGCCGGACGGAAAAAAGCATCAAGCCGTCAGTAACGAAACAGACGCCAATAAATAGATTACCGCTCAAAACCACGGGGAAACTGTTTCATAAAGCGCTGGTCGAGCCAGTGCTTCCAGTGCCAGACCCAGCGCCCTGCTACGGTAACAGCTCCCCGTGATCCAATGGCGCGACCATCCGCCATGTTAAGGAGTGCCAGTGACTGACGTTGTGGCTTGTAGTCGATGGCACGTTTACCCATCAACAGATGGCGCAGATTGACGTCAAGCACAGCGGCATGACGGACTGCGTAAACGCCTGATTTCGGGTGCGGTTGGGATACCAGTGTCGCCATATCACCGGCAGCAAATACATTTGGATGACTGCGTGATCGCAGGGCATTGTCCACTGAAACAAACCCCTGCTCATCAAGTGCTAGACCACTGTTCCGCAACCAGCCATCAGGCCGCGCCGACGTACACAGAACGACAGCATTCAGGAAGATCGTTTTACCCTGTCCGCTTTGCAAACCACCCGGTACCAGGGACGCCTGGACATTCTCATGCAACTTAATATGTCGAGCAGTGAGATGCTCGCGCGCATACTGTTGTACAGCGAGAGGATGTCCGGACAATAATCCACCGGCTCCCACAAGGTGGAGAGAAACCCCGGGAAAACGCTGACAGAGGCGATGTTCAAGCGCCAACACCACTTCTGTACCTGCTGCCCCCAGCCCGAGCACCCCAAGTGCAAAAGACGGTAAAACCGGCAGCTGCACTTCAAGGTCGTCCAACCATGACAGGAATTGCTTGACGGGCTTTACGCCTATCACCGTCATACCCCGGTCAGACTGCTCAAAACCGGCAGGACTTTGTGGTAATGAACCTGTATTGATGGATAACCAATCATAATGAAAACCACGGCCCCCATCGATGCTGAGGATGGCATTGTCAGCATCCAGTTTAACGGCATGTCCCTGAACAAACTCACACCCTGAAAGACGACACAGTTCCGATAAATTGATATGCATTTCATTCGGCTGGTATTGTCCGGCGATCAATCCTGGCAGCATGCCAGAATACGGGGTATACCGATCAGGTGACACCATAACCACCTGTGCACCAGGAAGGGGTTTACGGATCAATTGATGTAACAGTAAGGCGTGAGCATGGCCGCCCCCGGCCAGAACAATCGTTTTAGTCGTCACCGTACTATCCCTTCCTCTGTCGCCTTGGCGCCTGTCGAGAGCGGGTTGTCTGACGCGGCTTATTACTGGAGATTTGCTGCTGAAGGCTACCCAGCTGACTGTCAATAAAGGCTCGACAAGCCTCAAAGCTGGAGACAATCTCGTCAGACAGATTCAACTGCCGCTCCTGCGCCAGTTTTCGAGCAAGCGCCAGCATTTTGGGGGTCGGTGCGCGGTTCTGTGACGCCTGAGCCTGATAGGTATCAATAAACGTACTGCAGGCCTGCCGATCCGTTAGCGCATTATCCGGTAATGGCACACCGACCTGCCGGCTGATACTACGAGCATACGCCATCATTTTTGGTGTTGGCGTTCCACTGCCAGAAAAGCGCGTACGACTCTGTGCACTGACTTTATCGGATAGCGCCCCCTGCAATTCCTGCAACCAACTCTCTAACCGGTCAATTTGTCGGTAAACAAACCGATCCCGCTTTTCACAGGCCAGGTTGTCATCATTTCGCAATTCACAAACACGGGTCAGATAATCCTCCCAGACAGCTGTCGTTTCAGCGCTGGTCATCCAATCAGGCAGCCAGTCCACCAGCGACTCACCACTAGCCGTTGATTCAAGACGACTGCCTTTACGCACAATGAATTTACGTGCCAGTAAGGTCTCAAGGATGGTGCTTCGGGTCGCGGGTGTACCAATCCCGGCACTTTCCCGCAGGATACGCCGCAGTTTCGGGTCTTTGACAAAACGCCCCACCGTTTTCATTGCCTTGATCAAGGTACGATCGGTGTAATAAGCCGGTGGACGTGTTGTTCGAGTCACCGTGTCGACCTGCTTCAAGGGTGTCAACATCCCCTTCTGTGCCGCAACAATCGCCTGATATGACACTTCAGCCTGCTCATCCTCACGACGTGGAAAGGCCTGCATCCACCCTGGGTCAACCACCTCGGTACGAGAGGCCGTAAAACGACTTGCCGCATGCCCCAGCAAATCCGTCACCGGAACCTGAAAAGCCAGTTTTTGCTCCCGCAGGCTGGCTGAGGGCCAAAGCGCCTGAATATAACGCCGTGCCACAATGCGGTACGCCATCTGTGCCTCGCGGTTCATGGACGATAGATTGGCTGATTTTCGGGTAGGAATGATCCCATAGTGTTCCATCGGCTTACTGGTGAAGCAGGCAGGCTTTCTGGCGGGATAATGTTGATGGTTTCCGTCGTGTATATCGCGAGCCATCTGCGCCTGTCGGGAAAATTCCGATATCTGCGTCAGATGCTCCAACACCGGATTGCGTTCATTGGGCGCGTACAGTGAGTCAGGCAGCTCTGCATGCTCTGTTCTTGGATATGTGACCAGACCCTCGTTATAGAGTTTTTCCAGCACTTTCTGTGCAGCTGCTGCCGTCATGCCGAAAGCCTTGTGCATCTCCGCCTGAAACTCAGCCAGATCACACGGCAATGGAGGGTTACGCTGGCTGTTGCGCTCTTTGTTCTGGATAACGGTTGCCTGATCGCCCGCCTGCAGCAGCCGCTGTTTGAACGCTTGTACTTCGTGTTCGCCGGTGAACAATGGCGTATCCAGCGGTTCTGGGTCACCTTCTTTAGCAATACGACGACTGGGCTCCCAGGTAACACCGGCGGGTGCAGCATCAATAATCTCAGCCGTAACGGGAGGATGATAACGGGCCTCTATCGACTGTGCAGAAACCGCAAAATGCCCGTTAATCAGGAAATGATCTTTCGGCACAAAACTCCCGATTTCACGACAACGCTCCACCACCAGTGCCAGCGTCGGCGTCTGCACCCGTCCGACCGAAACGACTGATTCCCGTCCACCACCTTGTCCCAGATTTGGCCCCATGGCGCCGCCCCGGGCATAAAAAGTCAGCGCTCGTACGGCGAACTGGTAGCTCCAGTCCGCCCTCGCCCGGGCTTCTGATGCCCGGAACCAGGACTTCATTTCATCGCCGCCCTTCAGCCGTACAAATGTGTTACGCACAGCTTGTCGATCAAGCCCGTCCACCAGCCAGGCATGACGCACCGGGCCACGATAACGGCAGGCTTCGAGCAGGTGCCAGGCAATTGCGGTGCCTTCACGGTCCGGGTCCGTGCTGACAATCACTTCACTGGCCCGCCGGAGCTGATCCCGAATGACTTTGTAGTATTGCGCCGGTGTTTTCCCCCGACCGCTTCGGCGTGTCAGCCGCAGATCAAACTGGCGGGGAATCGGCAGCAGGGTGGCCGGATTATTCCAGGAAGCATCCGGCTTCAGCTCTTGGGGTTCACGGATTTCCAGCAGGTGGCCAGATGCCCAGACCAGCGCTACCGGCTGCCCTTCCAGCGTACCGGTCGCCAGATCCTTTTGCATCCGCCAGCCCATGGCCGTCGCAATCTGCTGCGCCTGGTCACGCTTTTCCGCGATAATGGTGATGGTCACGGGATTCCTTACAAGCACTACGAACAAACATTGCAGACTATTTTATCTATCCTGAATTCGTATCATAAATGCATAACCTCTGTAACCAGAGGGTTGCTACAGAGCCTTTGAATTTATTTAGAGCTCAGGGGTAATCTGTTAAGCAATCAAACCATACAGAGGACGCCAAGG
>MUIA01000425.1 GCA_002084115.1 Oceanospirillales bacterium LUC14_002_19_P2
GGATATTGTGGATTGTTGCTGCAATGCCTGGAATAAACTGTGTAGCGAGGCTGGACGGTTGTTCAGTTTATGCTCTCGCCAGTGGGCACTTATGCAGTAGTTAGAAAAGGCGATTGGTATAAGAACTTCATGGTAACACTCCTGAGTGAGAAGGAATGACAAGGGGTGTACAGAAACGTGAAGATCATTAGCTGAGCGTGAACAGAAACACATGCCATCGTGACCGTCCACCGTGGGTTGATGGCCTGCAGGCAAGCCACTAGGCGGGAAGTATAGGAAACTTGGGCGAATCTACTAAAGACAAGCTCGTTATAAGAAGTGAGCGGATAGTTGGGCGGACATACCCGGTTAGGACATCAGTCCGGTAACCGGGCGTCTGCGCGATGGCTTACATGCCGATTTTCTCTTTTGCCTGCTGGGTCAGGTAACTGATGAGAGCGTCAGAGGCTTCCCGGGCGTTTTGTCGGTCACCGGCGGCAACGGTGCGCATGATATCCGCATGCAGGTTGGCGGGGTGGCCGGTATCCAGTTCCTTGTTAAGGAACCAGAAGCGGCGCGAGAGACCCTGAAGTGGGCTCATGGCTTTAATAAAGTATTCGTTCCGTGCCGCTTCGACCAGCAGGTGATGGATGTCACGCAGATAGGTCAGGAAGGTTTCATCGTCATTATTATCAGAACAGACCAGGATGCCTTCAGCCAACGCCAGCATGCGCTTTTTCTGTCCTGAAGTGGCACGCTGGGCCGCCAGTTCCACGCAGGCGGCTTCGATAGGGCGGCGAACTTCCAGCAGCTTCAGCTGATTTTCTACGGAGACTTCCGGAATCTGAATGCCCCGACGGGGGTGAATCACCACCATTTGTTCCCAGGCCAGCTTTTGCAGCGCTTCCCTGACAGGTGTGCGACCCATATCCAGGCGCTCCGCCAGTTGCTTTTCGGAGTACATGGCGCCTCCGCGCAACTCCTCGAATATGATCATGCGCTCCAGGTGTTCGTACGCCATATCCGTTAAAGAAATCTCATTATCCATTGATAGTACGCCCATATTCGCCGGTGCTTCTCATGGTGTCTGCCTTGTTGTTCGGGGCAGGGGTTAACGTTGTTATGGAATCCGGAAACCAGGGGTTTTCGTAAACCGGTGATTAAAGGTATCAGGCTCTCGCAATCAACCTGTGCTGTGGGTCTGCGGAGTCTAAAGAAGCTGACGGCGTTGTGCCAGTTTCTGTCATCCCCTCGCAATCCTGCATTGATAGCGGTTGTCACCGCAGTTGACTGCGTATTGGCAACGCAATTTAACGCTGAACACTGACCGCTTTGTTGACGCAAGTCAGCTATCTGATCCTCGTTGTGAATATTATACGCATATCACTGATATATCAGTTAGAGCGCAGTTGTGAGGTTGTGATGAAAGACTGGAAACTTGAAAGCCGCACAGACGGTTTGCCGGATTTGCCGGTGCTTCGGGAGCTGGATGTTCAGGTGGTTGGCGGTGGTTCCGCCGGTGTTGCTGCTGCGACAGTGTGTGGCCGTAACGGTCTGAAAACCGCGTTGATTGAAAAGTACGGTTTCTGTGGTGGCGCCGCCGTTGCCGGTTTGTCTGGCACCATTTGCGGCATGTACATGGCGTCCGACAAAGAGAACCATGCACCGGAGCAGGTTGTTTTCGGTTTTACAGAAGAATTCCGCAGTCGTCTGGCTGCCCTAGGTGGCGTGACTGAGCCGCAACTTTACGGCAAGACCTTCACTGTAACCCACGATCCGCTGGTTTGGCGTGAAGTGGCTGATGAGCTGCTCGAAGAAGCCGGTGTCGAGATCTTTTATCACACGGCGGTGAGCGGTGTGATTATGGATGGCGAGACCTATAAGGGCGTTGTGGTTGAATCCAATGCCGGCCGCTCCGTGATTCTGGCTAAACGCATTATTGATGCCAGTGGTGATGCGGCGGTGGTGGCCCGTGCCGGCGGAGAGTATTTCTTCGGTGATAACGGTGTGATCCAGAACCCCACCATGTTCTTCCGTCTGGGTAACGTGGATATGGACACCTACCTGGATTTCTACGGTGAAGACACCATCTGTCCGCCCAAAGTAACCGAAAAGATTCTTGAGCTGAACGCCTCCGGCGAATACAGCCTGCCTCGACACAAGATATGGATCTTCCCAACCACCCGCCCCAATGAGCTGATGGTGAATGCAACCCGTCTAGCTGGACAGGATGGCCGTGTTCTCAACGTGATTGATCCGGTGGATTTCACCGAAGCTGAAATCTTTGGTCGCAAGCAGGTACGTGAGTACGCGAAGTTCTTCAAGGCATTCATCCCCGGCTGCGAAAACAGCTTCGTGGTGGATACCGAGGTGGAAGTCGGTATCCGTCAAACCCGTTCCATTGAAGGTGTTGAAAAGCTGACCAATGAAGATGTGGTCAGCTGCCGCAAGCGCAGTGATGGCATCGTTCGGACCCCATTGCCGATCGAACTGCACTCCGGCACCAAACCCAAGCTGCACTGGTTACTCGATGACTGGTACGAAGTGCCTTACGGCACCCTGGTACCGAAGCTGGGTGAAAACATCATCGTTGCCGGTCGCTGCCTCTGCGCCGAGCACGAAGCACTGGCCTCCGCACGGGTGACTGCACAGACCTTTGAATACGGTCATGCAGCCGCCAAGGCAACACTGCTTTCTATCCGGGAAGAACGTCGCTACCGCGACATCCAGGGTGAAGATGTTCGTGAACACATGACACAAGCGGGCAGTCGGTTCTAAGAAGACCGGCGCCTTATAAGGCCGGGTTACACCCGGCCATTGAGAGATTGAAACCATTAAAGAGTGTGAAACATGTAGGAATCTAAAATCAGCCGCGTAGAACTGTACGCTGTAGCCGACCGTAATGCTGAAACCCTGCCCTGGGCAGATGATCAGGAGCCGTTGCTTTACACAAACAATGTCGTACGTCTGGTGACTGAAGACGGCCTGGAAGGTGTGGGCGCGACCATCAGCTACACCGAGAATGATTTTGATAAGTGTATCGTTGAAGCCATTCGTACCATTGCCCCCGGTATCATTGGCAGAAATGCACTGATGACCGAAGAACTCCATAGCTGGCTGATGAATCGCTGCAGCTGGGGTGGTCTGGTCGCCAAGTCGCCGTTTGATATCGCTGCATGGGATATCAAGGGCAAGAAAGCCGGTATGCCGCTGTTCCAGATGCTGGGCGGCGCGCGCAGCAAAATGCTGTCTTATTCGGTGCTTTTACAGGTTGGCGGATGAAAAGTGAGGGATTGCAACAGAAATAGCCTTTAGAAGACGATTGATTTGTATAGATCAAAACTTCTGAAGGATCAGACATGTCGGCAACCCCAT
>MUIA01000062.1 GCA_002084115.1 Oceanospirillales bacterium LUC14_002_19_P2
TTAACTGTCAGCCAGATAAATATCCTTAACGAAGCGCTGGCATTCGTTGCGGTAACTAAAGCAGGAGATGATGACGCAGAGGCTATGCGCTCAGGCTGCGATGGCAGTCAGGCATCAGTCAGTATAGTGGGGTCCACTATTGGCTGATCAGGGATTATTCTGAATAGTTTGTCCCCCCCTTTTTTTTACTAGTTTATAACCATAGACTTCAGCCTTTTGTCATTTGCTGTACCCGACTCAGAATGCCGCGCAACATATTCATTTCCTCAGATTCAGGTCGTGCCCGGTTAAAGAGTCGGCGCAGTTTGGTCATGGCATTATCGGGATGCTGTCGAATGATAAAATTGACATGGTACAACGCCTCCTCCAAGTGTTGGTAAAACTGCTCCATACTGCGGGCATCAGGATAGCTCACTATGTCCTCACTGATTGAATCTGACTCTGTTACAAATTGATCCTCGACACTCTGCCTGATTTCATAGCAGAGAATCTGGATCGCTGACGCCACATTGAGCACAGGATACTCCGGGTTGCCGGGAATGCAGACGTGATAGTTACACTGCTGTAATTCTTCATTGGTCATCCCCATGGTTTCCTGGCCAAACACCAGCGCGACCTGGCTGTTTTCAGCTTCCTGAATCACCTGCTGGCCACAGGCGCGGGGGCTTAGCATCGGCCAGGAGAACGAACGGCTGCGTGCAGAGGTGCCAATGACCAGAGAGCAGTCAGCAATGGCCTCAGCCAGGCTATCCACTACCTTGACCTGATTGATCAGGTCAGCGGCGCCGGCTGCCATGGTGTCGGCATCCGGATGGGGCCAGTGGGGCGGGTTGACCAGGGTGAGGTGGCGTAAGCCCATGGTTTTCATGGCACGCAGGGCGGATCCGATGTTTCCCGGGTGCCAGGTACGGATCATGACGATACGGATGTTGTCCAGCATGGTGGCAGGCGTTCTTGTCTGAAAAACGGCGTATTATCAGTGATACCTTTGGAATATGGAAAGTGTTGTGATTACGCGTTAGCAAGCCTGACAGCCTTGACATTGAAAACCCTGACACTGACCGTTACCTCAACACTGAAGACTGCTAAAATCCGCATCCCCTTTTCTTGGTGTTGACTTGGCAGCATATCCTGATTTCTACCGGCGTCCTGATGGTATGAGCCCGGTTGCAGAGTGAAATAGCGTAGTAAGCATGAATAAAACCATCGAACGTGAGGTTTATCGCTGGTTACGCAGCCAGAAGCAGGCAGCAGGACGCTGGCTTGGCTGTGTGATGGCGTTTGGTATCGGCAATGGCCTGATGATCATTGCCCAGGCCTGGTTGCTGGCCACTGTTGTCCACAGCCTGGTGATGGCGGGGCAGGATCGGGCGGCTATTCTACCGTATCTGGGCGGTTTCCTGCTGGCCAGTCTGGTACGGGCTGGTTGCCTGATGGGACGAGAACAGGCCGGCTTCCGGGCAGGTCAGGCCGTCCGTCAGCAGGTGCGTCGTTTGTTACTGGACCGTATGGGCCAGCTGGGTCCGGCCGCCGTAGGACAACGACCGGCAGGAGAGTGGCTGACGCTTTTACTGGAACAGGTCGAGGAACTGCAGGATTTCTTTGCCCGTTATCTGCCGCAAATGACCCTGTCAGTGGCGATTCCGTTGTTGATCCTGGCGGTGGCTTTGCCACAAAACTGGGCGGTTACCCTGATCTTTCTGGGAACAGCGCCACTGATCCCGCTTTTCATGATTCTGGTCGGCATCAAGGCGGCAGACGCCAATCGTCGTAATTTTCAGGCATTGTCCCGATTGAGCAGCCACTTCCTGGATCGTCTGCAGGGGCTGGCGACTCTGCGGCTGTTTAACCGGAGCCGTCAGGAGAAAGCCATGGTTGAGTCGGCTGCGGAAGCATTCCGGGTTAAGACTATGCAGGTCTTGCGTCTGGCGTTTCTTTCATCGACCGTGCTGGAGTTCTTTGCTTCCGTATCTATCGCATTGACAGCACTTTACCTGGGCATGAGCTACCTCGGTTACCTGAATTTTGGTCACTGGGGCGGTGAGTTAACGCTGTTTACCGGCCTGTTCCTGCTCTTGCTCGCCCCGGAGTTTTATCAGCCGCTACGGGAACTGGGCACTTTCTACCATGCCCGCGCCCAGGCTATTGGTGCCGGCGATCGCCTGATGCATTTTCTCAATGAACCCGTACCGCAACGTCCGGAAGGCGGACTGGCCTGTCCTGCACAACAGGCGGTCGAGATTGTCTGTGATCGTCTCACCGTGCAGGCACCGGGCAGTGACAAGGTGTTGTTGGATCAAGTGTGCTTCACCGTGGCGCCGGGTGAGCAGCTGGCCGTAGTGGGACTTTCCGGCGCAGGTAAAAGTACCCTGCTGAATGTGCTGCTGGGCTTTCTCGATTACCAGGGCAGCCTGAAGATTAACGGGGTTGAACTACGGGAGCTCAACCCGGATCACTGGCGACGTCAGCTGACCTGGTTGGGGCAGAACCCGCTGCTGGTCTGTGGTTCGGTCAGAGACAACGTACGGCTGGGACGGCATGAATTGTCGGAGGACGTCATTAACAGCACCTTGCAGCAGGCACATGCGGATGAGATCGTCGCCAACCTTGAACAGGGGCTGGATACCTCTCTGGGGGAAGCGGCCAGTCGCCTATCCGTCGGGCAGGCCCAGCGCATAGCCCTGGCCCGCGCAATTGCCCGACCGGCGCAGCTGGTATTGCTGGATGAGCCGACCGCCAGCCTGGATCACGTCAGTGAGCGGCTGGTGGATGATGGCATCCGCCGTTACAGCACAGGCAAAACGGTGTTGATGGTCACTCACCGACCGTTACAGGTACAACGTGCCGACCGCGTGCTGGTTCTCGATGGCGGCAAATGCATCGCGTATGGCGAACCGGACAGACTGCGCATGCAGGACGGGCCATTCGCACGACTCTGGCAAACCTGGGAACAGGAACTGGATGACATGACACCGTCGGCCACCCCGGCGAAGAATGGAGTAACAGAGCATGCGTGAGTTGTTGCCTTTCCTGAAACTGTATCGTCACCACAGCCTGCAGATGGGGCTGGGCATCATCCTGGCACTGGTGACGCTAACGGCGAGTGTCGGCCTGCTAGCCCTTTCTGGTTGGTTCATTAACGCGACCGCCATTGCGGGGCTAACCCTGGCAACAGCACAGGCTTTTAATTTCTTTACCCCGGGTGCAGGTGTTCGCGGCTTTTCGATTGTGCGTACGGCGGGTCGCTATTTTGAGCGGGTGGTCAGTCATGACGCCACCTTCAAGTTGCTCGCCAGACTCCGGGTCTGGTTCTATGGCTGTGTCGAACCACTAGCACCGGCAGGCCTGCGACGTTTTCGGCAGGCGGATCTGCTCAACCGAATGGTGGCGGACATTGACGCACTGGATAATCTCTATCTGCGGCTGTTGACACCATTAGTCTGTGCAGTCCTCGGCGTTGTCGGTCTGATTATGCTGGCCAGCCTGTTTTCCCTGACGGCAGTCATGCCTTTGGCGGCGATTCTTTTACCGGCATTGTTACTGCTGCCGATGGTGTTTTACCGGTTGGGTAACGGGGCAGGGCAGGCAGTGACAGAGGCCAAAGGACAGCTGCGTACCCGGTTGTATGATTATGTGGCGGGACAGGCAGAGCTGCTGATCTTCGGGGCTGAACCCGCCTACCGTTCTGCAGTAAAGGAAGAAGAAGCACAGTTGATTCTTCAGCAGTCAATTCTGGCGCGGGTCAACGGTTTTGCGGTGGCGCTGGTCACCGTACTGGCTGGAACAACCCTGGTCTGGCTTCTGTGGGTTACTGCGGCTGAAGTATCGGCGGGGACACTGGCTGGCCCCCTCATGGCGATGCTGGCCTTGGCGACGTTGGCGGCCTTTGAAGCGATCATGCCATTACCCGGTGCTTTCCAGGTACTGGGTCAGGTACGACGATCTGCGGCACGCTTGAATGAAGTGACCAGTCAGACACCCATGGTCAGCTTCTCCGCTGACAGTAAGGAGGTTCCTGTCGTTGATGTAACCGGTGTGGAGGTGAGTGCTGCAGGACTCAGCTTCCGCTATCCGGGCATGATTGGCGAGCCCGTCCTGCAGGGTTTTAATCTGAGTGTGCGTGCTGGGGAGCGTATTGCTATCACCGGTCATACCGGGTGTGGCAAATCCACCCTGCTGCAGTTGTTAAGCAGGGACTGGAATCCGGATGCCGGTACGATTGCCATAGAACGCTGTCCCATTGAGTGTATGTCGGAAGCTGTACTGCGTAATGTTATGGCGGTGATGCCGCAGCGTATCCATGTATTCAGCGCCACACTCAGGGATAACCTGCGCATTGCCCGTGAAAAGGCCAGTGATGAGTGCTTGATGGACGTACTTCGTCAGGTTGGGCTGGACCGCCTGACAGGTGCCAAAGATGACTTGTTGGATCTTTGGTTGGGACAGGGCGGTGTTCCGTTGTCGGGTGGTGAGCAACGGCGGCTGGGGCTGGCCCGGGTACTCTTGTGCGACAGTCCGCTGATATTGCTGGATGAGCCGACAGAAGGGCTGGACCCTGACACCGAGGATAAGATCCTGAAGGTGCTGGATGACGCGACGCGAGGCAAAACGGTGCTGATGGTGACTCATCGGAAAGCGCCTCTGGCACTGGCCGATAGAACAGTTGCGCTGTAAGCGGGGTGCGGTAACCTACAGTCAACGTGGCAGTTGCTTAAAAGAGCTGTTGAATACCTTACCTGCTGCAGGACGCAGCAGGTCTCCCTCCTTCATCTGCGAAGCAAATCACCTTAAAACCGTTTTAGCGACAACAGCAGGGTAACCGGCACCAGGGCAAAGGCACCCAGAATACCCGGGAGAGAGACCGCCCAGTGATGCCAGCCGAAGGTCAGCCCACCGGTAAAGTTATAAACCAGCAGTTGCAGTGCCACCATGACGACAACTGAATAGATGCGTGCACTGGTGCCCAGGGCGAACAGCAGGGCTAGTGCTGTGGCCAGGGTAATCGCAATCCATGGCAGGGTAATGGTTATCAGGCCGGAAAGGAAAATGGCGGTGTTATGGTGCAGCCAGTCGGGCATGATGTCTACGATAGCGAACTGCTGGGCAAACGACAGTGCCGGCTCCAGCAGGGGCGGCAACGCCAGTGTGAAGAACAGCGAGATATAGGTTTTTTTAATTATCAATCGCATGGGGGTACATCCCTGTCCGATAGACTGATAATGATAAGCGCATCGGGGCAGGGAGTATATCCATGGCACTGACGTTGTCAGCACCATCGGTGCGAGCCTTATAGCGTGCTGGGATTACTCACCGGTGAAAATCTCTGCTACCATGCAGCGTGCGCTGCCGCCTCCCACGGTCTCCAGGGTATTCAGTGGTGCAGAAACCAGTGTCCCATAGCTTTCCAGTGTTGCCCGTTGTACCTGCGTCAAATGATCGCGTGCCTGTTGAGAGAGTAATATCAGCGGTTCTCTTTTCTGACTTTTGAGCTCCAGCAGGTTGCCGGCCATATGGCTCACTTGGGCCGGTGTGATGTAGATCAGTTCTCTGTCCCCGAGTTGGGCGATGACATGCTCTCGCTCTTTGGCATCGGGAATACATTGTTCACACAGCACGGCGAAGCGAGTGCCAATACTCAGGATGACATTGGTGTGGTAAATCGTCTGACCATGCTGATCAACCGCATGAAAAAATACGGGCTGATAACCGGACTGGCTGGAAAAGGTTTCAGTCAACGCGCGGTTGGTGCGGGGCGACAGGGCGGCAAACGCCTGCTGGTTGATCCGATCCAGTACCAGGCTGCCCGTGCCTTCCAGCGCTTCACCCACGTTGGATACCAGGCGGAGGTCGTGTTGATCCGCCAGAGAGATACTGGCGTCAGCGAGTCGTTGCTCAAGTGCCTGCAAGCGCACTTCATTCTGGCGGGTAGGGACCAGCATCGGGAAGACATAAAGCGCTGTTGCATGCTTGGCGGCAGGCAAAGTAAGGAACCAGTTGTTGGGGAAGGTGGCCTCGGGGGTGGGGACATCATCCCGGCTGGGCATTGATAATACCCTGACGCCATGTGTCTCAAGGGCCTGACGAAGTCCGGCGAACTCAGCCAGAGCATTGTGTCGGGTAATTTCCGCCGCCTGATCGGGGATGTTCTGGAAATAATTAGTGACAGCGGTTTCAGGATTAAACCCGAAGTGGTCGGGAGATATCATGACCACGGTATCAGTGGTCTGGCTGGGGTTGGCTTGGCATACCGTCGCCAAAAAGGTAGTGAGTAAGACGAGCGTCAGTAGACGACAGGTCGTTCGCCAGAGTGCGTTCATGGGGGGGGCAAGTATTTTCATACCGGAGATCCTCACAGTTATCCTGTTTCGGAGTCACCAATATAGATGGGCTGAGAAGGGATGCCACTGACGGAATAGTCAGCAGGGCATACACTGGGTCTGTCCACGCAGCCAGGTGCCTATTCAGGGCACGGCGCGATCACTCAATGGTCGACCTTGCCTCGCAGGTTTTTGGTGTTACTCCGGCGTTTTTTACTATCGAGACGTTTCTTGCGGGCTGTCAGGCTGGGGCGGGTGGCTACGCGCTTCTTGCGAAACACTGCGACGGAGCGGATCAGTTCGCGTAACCGTTCCAGGGCGTCAGCCCGGTTTTTCTCCTGGCTGCGGTATTGTTGAGCTTTTAAGACGATCACGCCGTCAGAGGAGATGCGTTGATCCTTCAGCGCCAACAGCCGGTGTTTGTAAAACTCAGGCAGGGAGGAGGCAGCGATATCAAAACGCAGGTGGATGGCGGTTGAGACCTTGTTGACGTTCTGGCCACCGGCGCCCTGGGCGCGAATGGCGCTGAGTTCAATCTCATTGTCGGGCAGGGATACGTTTGTTGAAATCTGTAGCATGAAAAGTTCTGTGTCCCCTGGAATTTTTTGTTAGCCTTCTGGTTGTGATGTGTAGTTGTTGAATATTACTTTTCCGATTTTCACGATCGCATCATTTCTTTGTTGAAATGATGCATTTGTATCTGCAATATAAATACTGATAACTCAAGTTATACCAATCGTATTTTCTAAGTCCTAAGCCTGATGCCAGCTATCCTTAGGCATCATCAACGAATTCTCTTTGAAACGATGTCTCGCCGACCACAGTTACCCGAAGGTTTTGAGAATATT